>JAJTIB010000002.1 GCA_021300075.1 Rickettsiales bacterium | reverse complement strand
GGTAGGCGTTTCAGTACATATCGGATCTCAGCTAACGACGCTTTCGCCATTTCGTACAGCGTACAAGAAAGTTCGCGCATTGGTCGAGGGCCTGCGCGCCGCAGGCCACCCCATCACCCGCATAGATCTGGGTGGCGGGCTTGGCGTGCCCTATCTGCGAAGTGATGACGTACCGCCACCACCTGCTGAATACGCAAAAATTGTGCGCGAAACAATGGCGGATTTGAACGCTCAGCTGATGTTTGAGCCTGGTCGCCTGATCGCAGGCAATGCCGGCATTCTTGTCACGAAGGTACTTTATGTCAAACAAGCCGCTGCACATCTTTATGTCATCGTCGATGCGGGAATGAATGATCTGATGCGCCCGGCACTGTATGACGCGCAGCACGAAATCCTGCCCATCTGTGCGAGCGATGCGCCACTGACGAAAGTGACAGTTGCAGGGCCTGTCTGCGAATCGAGTGATGTTTTTGCCAAGGACATTATGCTGCCCCTGCCGACCGAAGGCGATCTGCTCGCCCTCAGAACTGCCGGAGCTTACGGCGCGTCCATGGCGAATAGTTATAACTCGCGCCTGCTGATTCCGGAACTTCTGGTGAAAGGCTCTGAATTTGCCATTACTCGCCCGCGCCCGAGCTATGAGGAGATGCTCGCGGCCGAGCGTTTACCGCAATGGATATAACGCGACAAGCAGATCGCCCAGCAAAACCCGTTAATGGACATCCAGATAGCCAATGAAGGGAAGCTCACGGTAGTGATTTGCATAATCGAGGCCATATCCCACCACGAATTTATCCGGTACGGCGAAGCCCACCATATCGGCCTTGACATCGACGATACGATGGCCCGGCTTTTCAAGCAGAACCGCCGTCTTGATAAGGGCTGCACCGCGCGCTTTCAGCAACGTCTGAGCAAAATGCAGGGTGCGGCCGGTTTCTAAAATATCATCAACAATCAACACCGCTTTGTCCTTGACCTCCTCGCTGATGTCGCGGTTGATATTAACCGTTCCCGAACTGGTTGTGGCCTGGCCGTAACTGGTCAGCGTCATGAAATCAATTTGCGGGTGAACACCAATCGCACATAAATCACGCGCCAGATCGGCAGTGAACACAAACGAACCGCGCAGCAGGGACACCATCAGAAAATCGGGGGGCATATGCGCGGCGACTTCCGACGCAATAGCTTCCACCCGCTCGGCGATTTCAGCGGCAGTATAAAGTACGGGAATGCTGCGTTTCTCACTCATCAACGAAACAACAGCTCAAGCGGATGACCCACATCGACCACCAACGTATGCACGTCTTTGGCAAAATTCGTTTCAGCATTGGTAATGCGGAAGGGATAGACCTCTCCGGGTTTCAAGCTTTTGTTCACAAGGTAATTCCGCGCCCAGGTGACCTTCTCGTCGCGATCGCGCATTTCGATCCGCATCAGTGGCACGTTTCGCGACGCAGACTCATTATTGACAATATTGCCACTTATAAGGAAGCGCGTGCGCTGGCCTTCCGCCTCACGGCGCATGGCCACATCCGCCAGGGCAATACCATCGGTTGGAATAACGCCAAATACACCATAGATGTTTCTGAGTATCGGCGCATATTGCCATGACGGAAAATAGGTAAAAAACGCCAGCACCAGCCAACAGATCGCCAGAGCTGGTGCGGCAACTTTATAGGGCCAGACTTCGCGGGGTTTACGTGGTGCGCCGCTGACTTTGGCATTCGCTCTGTTCTTGCCGATGGCGGGTTTTTTTCCTGCCGCATCCTCCGCTGCTACCGCCGCCAACGCCGCTTCAAACGTCGCCAGATCCGGCGAAGTCTCGCCCAGGAGCGTCACTTCCGGTGGGAATCCCGCCGATATCTCAGATGCAGGCTTTGGGGCTGCTGCGGCACTCACAGCATCATGCACATGAACATGCCAGACATGGCTACAGCGGGTGCATTTCACGGTGCGGCCTTCAGGCGGAATTGCATGCGCCGGAACATTAAATCGGCTTTGACAGGCAGGGCATTGTAAAATCATTGGGTCACAGTAAAGTATTTCTTTCGCTTTTGCCAGACGTTCTGTAGAACTTGCCCCATGATTCGCTGTCAACAGGTGGGGCTGGAATATGTCACGGGGAAACCCGTACTGCGCCAGTTATCGCTGCATCTCGAGCCGGGATCCTTCACCTTTATTGCGGGAGCATCCGGCGCCGGAAAATCGTCGTTTCTAAGCATCCTCGCCCTATCACAGAGACCGACTTCTGGCAGTTTGGAGCTTTTCGGCGAGGATGTGACGGAATTGACACGCGACTCGCTGCCCCTCATGCGCCGCAAAATCGGTACCGTGTTTCAAGATTACCAGCTACTCAATCACTTGACTGTCGCCCAGAATGTCGCCCTGCCGCTTAAAATCATGGGTGAAGCGACAGAAGAAATTGAGGAAAAAGTTACCGAGCTTCTCGCCTGGATTGGGCTGGATGGCTACGCGGATATTCGCCCGCCTCTACTTTCCGGCGGACAGAAACAGCGCGTGGCCATTGCCCGCGCAGTTATCAATAAGCCCCTGCTCATTCTTGCCGATGAGCCGACCGGAAATCTCGACCATGAACTCAGCATGAAGCTGATGTATCTGTTCAAATCCCTCAACAAGGTAGGAACAACGATTGTGTTCGCCACGCATGACGAATCGCTCATGGCGTCATTTGATTATCCCGTGCTCTATCTGCGCGACGGTATGCTTCAACGAACATCTCGATAGCCCATATCTAATTGGCAGCTTAATTCTCGTTATATCCATCCTCGAATCCTCATGAGGCGCTGCTACACTCAGTATCCCTGGGGCGGGCGATCTTAAAAATTTCTCCGCATCTCAGCTTTTTAACGAAGACCCTTAAAGCCGCGCGCTGGCCTCTTCAATACGCCGCTTGAGGTCTGCAAGCCATGCCTCTTTATCCTCACCACAGGGCGGCAGCGGGGGTAAAAACTCCATCACCGCCGTGCCGGGCGTTTTCCAGATAGGGCGCTTGGGCCAGAATTTCCCGGCATTGAGCGCGACCGGAATCACCGGCCACCCAAGCGCATGGGAAAGCTTCGCCACCCCGCCGTGATACATGGTTTCAGCCCCGACTTTGCCGCGCGTGCCTTCAGGGAAAATCACGAGCGGGCGGCCGGAACGTTTTGCCTCCTGCGCGCGGGCAATGATCGTCGCCATCGCCTCCTTGCGCGCGCGACGGTTAATACCGATCTGCTCAGAGCGCCACAAATACCAGCCGAAAAACGGAATCCAGTAGAGTTCGCGTTTCAGAATGAATTGCGGACGATTCAAGCAGCGCCAGAGCATCAGCGTGTCCCATGCCGACTGGTGCTTGCTGGCATAAATCACCCGGGTACGGGGTAAATTATCGCCCCCCCGGCACTCTGAGTGAATATTGCAGGCCAGCCCCAACCAGAAAAGTGTTACCCAGCACCAGGCATCTGCAACGCGCCAGGTGAGACGGGTGCTCAAAAGTGCTGGCAGCGCCAAAACCCCGAAAGCTGCCGTCATCGGCAACCAGAACATAAAAAACAAAACGGTTCGCAGTCGCATCACCTCGGCACTTCCGTGAAGAGATGAATCCGAAGCCATGCCGCCCAGTATTTATGAAACTCCAGCAGCAGCAGGTGGCGCGTGCCCTTATGCTGCCACCAGCGCTCACGCCCGAATAGTTCTGGATAGACCGTATCCGGCAAAAGCGTGACCCCCGGTAGCGCGGCATGAAACTCCATCAGGCTACGCGGCATGTGGTAATTGGCAGTCACCAGCCGCAGCGACTGAAATCCCCGGACGCGGATAAAATTCGCGGCCTCTGCCGCATTGGTTTCGGTACTGTTAGCTCGGTAATCAAGCACAACGCTGGCCTTGCCCTCGACCAGCCGTTCACGCACCCTGAGATTCCCATGCTCGGCGAGCAATTCCTCTAAAGTAACGTCCTTACCCACACCGCTGATAAAAAGCGCATCGGCCAGACCTTCACCCAGCAATGCAAAGCCATGCTCAACCCTTAAAGCGCCGCCGGTCAGAACCACAATTGCATCCGTACGCCGAGCATCGGCTGCGGGCACAGACTCCACACGATGAATAAACAGCAGCAGCCCTGATACCCAAACAAACAGCGCCGCTAAGAATATGGCCAGAATCATTCGCATGACCACAGTTTAGCGGAGTTACATTATCATGTCAGCAGTTTGCTGAGAGAATATATGCGACTGCCGCCGGCAAATCCTCAACCACCGTCACCGGTTGCACATGGGGTGGAATACCCTGCGCCTCAAGTGCTGCACCCTTGCCGGTACGCACCAAAATGCGCGGGCAGCCGGCACGCTTCGCCGCCTCCAAATCGCGCAGCATGTCCCCTACCATGAAGCTGCTGCCAGCATCAGCATGAAATTGTGCCAATGCCTCAAGCAACATGCCAGGCGCAGGCTTGCGCCGTTCGCTCGGCGCATCGGGTGCGTCGGGCGCGAAATAAACTGCATCAATCTTCCCGCCCGCAGCAGCCACCTGCTGACATAAATCTGCATGAATCGCTTCCAGCGTCGCGGGCGCTAAGCGCCCCATCCCGATGGCCGATTGATTGGTACAAATGGCAATTTTATAGCCGGCGCGGGTCAGGCGGGCGAGGGCGTCAAGCACGCCAGGCAGCAGACGGAATTCGTCAAAACGCAAGACGCCCTCGGGCCTGTCTTCGTTAATCACCCCGTCGCGATCAAGCAGCACTAATTTCATAGGTCAATGCATCTGCGCGAGCATAGACTGCACCGTCAGTCTTGTGGCTAAAAGCGCAATCAGTGCGGTGAATACCGGCAGCAGCAACAGCGTCACCAGATGCACAGGCAGCACCGTAATGGCCGGCAGGATCGGGCTTTGCCACTGCTGCGAAATCATCACCGCTGCCGCACTGATAATGAGCGCAAACCCAACACCATAGAGCGCACCGCGTACAGCTAGACGGGCGCTGTTTTGCTGGAACTGGCGCAGGATATATTCATCCGTTGCACCAAACATGTGCAACAAATGCACTGTCTTGAAATGAAGTTTAAGACTGGCACGCGCAACCAGCACGACAAGCGCCACAACACAGGCCAGCAACGACGCGGCGATCAGTAGTACCAGTCCCTGCACATAACGCAGAGCCTCCGCCATATGGGTTAGCCATGGACCACGATCCTCAATTCGTACATTTTTGAGGAGCGGGGCAAGTTTATTTTTAAGCTGCGGAATATCGATGGCCGAGCGATTACCTTTCACCTCAGTCTTGACATCAATCAAAACCGGCAGCGACAGGCCTTTGAGGGTTAAATGATCCCCAAGCCAGGGTCTTAACAGCACCTCCATCTGTGCGGGCGTCAGCCACGCCACATCAACCGCGCCGGGGGTGCTGCGGATTGCCGCCATCACCTCCTCACGCTTGGATGCGGGCGTGCCGGAAGGAAGTTCCACCTGCACTGTGCCAAACACATCGCGTGCCTGTTGCTGCATGCGGCCGGAAAGCGAGAAAGCGAGCAGCAGCAATAACGCCGACAAGCCAACGAGGCAGGCGATCATCCATGGCAGTAAACGATGGGCATCGTCGCGCGCAAAAGGAATATCGGCAGAACGTTTCAGTCTCATGCTAAGACCATAGCGCCCCGAAACGCGGCTGTCCAGATGCTCGGTCTAAAACTAGGCTTGCGTATCCACTGGCTGAGGGGTTTCCGTACGGGTCGCGACCACCACCATCGCCGGACGCAGCAGCCGATCATGAATCGTATAACCTGCTTCAATGACCTGCAGAATCGTTCCCGGCTCGACCTGTGCATCCGGCATTTGCGCGACTGCCTGATGCAATTGATGGTCAAATTTCTGCCCCTTGGGGTCAAGCCGGCGAATACCGTGTTTCTCAAATGCACCGAGCAATTCCTTAAGCGTCATCTCGACGCCCACAGCAAGATTGGCAACGGCGGAATTCTCCACGCGCATCGATTCGGGAATACTGGCAGTCGCGCGTTGCAGATTTTCAAGCACACTGACCAGGTCGCCCGCAAAGCGACTCACCGCATATTTTGCCGTATCCTGCTGGTCGCGCTCAGCGCGGCGGCGGGTATTTTCCGCCTCCGCCAGCGCCCTGAGTGCCTGATCTTTAAGGGCCGCCAGCTCCTTATCTTTGGCATCGATCACCGCCGTGAGCGCCCGCGCCACAGCCTCGGGCGAGGCGTCCTGATGCTCAGGCGCGTTTTTATCAGCTCCCTCAGGAGCAGGTTCGTGTTCATTACGGACTGGTTCGATCATGCGCCCTTATATGCCCCCTTCGCAGGGAATTTTCAAGCCCCCCCGTTGCATGTCTTCTCAAACACGTCTATTGAGGGCATCTATGCTTCGTTCTTTTAACCGCTCCCCTATCGAAATGCGCCCGGTGAAGCTGACACCCGCCATCTCGCGCCATGCGGAGGGTTCGTGCCTCGTTGAATTCGGCCATACCAAAGTTCTCTGCACCGCAAGTCTGGAAGAATTCGTGCCGCCTTTTCTCAGAAATACCGGCAGTGGCTGGGTCACCGCCGAATACGGTATGTTGCCCCGCGCCACCAACAGCCGTAATCCGCGCGAGGCGGCCAAGGGCAAACAATCCGGCCGCACCCAGGAAATCCAGCGCCTGATTGGTCGCAGCTTACGCAGCACGATCGATCTTGCACTCTTGGGCGAGCGCCAGCTGGTAATTGATTGCGACGTAATCGAGGCCGATGGCGGCACGCGCACCGCTTCCATCACCGGTGGTTTTGTCGCCTTACACGGGGCAATTTTAATGCTGATGCGGCGCGGGCTGATAAAGAAAAACCCGATTCAAACGCCGGTTGCGGCTATCTCCTGCGGGGTGGTTGCGGGGGAGGTCCGACTTGACCTGGATTACGAGGAAGACAGCGCGGCGGAAGTCGATGCCAATATCGTCCTGACGGGTCAGGGAAACTTGGTCGAAGTGCAGATGTCGGGCGAGGAAGCGACCTTCACGCCAGCACAATTACAACAGATGTTGGAGGTCGCACTCACGGGCGGTCAGCATTTGCTGGCGCTACAGAAAGAGGCACTCAGATGACACGTGCGCCGCTCACCTCGCCGCTGGTGCTTGCGAGCCATAATCCCGGCAAACTCCGGGAAATTCAAGCCCTGCTCGAACCCTTGCAAATCGCCGTGGTTTCCGCCGCCGAGCGCGGGGTCGAAGAGCCAGAGGAAACCGGTGCGAGCTTCGCTGAAAATGCGGCACTCAAAGCCCGACATAGTGCAAAAGCAACCGGACTTGTGGCGCTGGCGGATGACTCGGGATTAGCCGTCGCCGCACTCTCCGGCGCGCCGGGAATTTATTCAGCCCGCTGGGCAGGGCCCGGCAAAGATTTTACGATAGCGATGAAGCGTGTCGAGGAGGCTCTGCGCGCGCGCGAAGTGGAGCCAAACGGGGCGGAAGCAGCGTTTATTTGCAACCTCGCGCTCGCCTGGCCGGACGGACGGGTCGAACAATTCGAAGGCGAGGTTCAAGGCACACTAACTTTCCCGCCGCGCGGCTCTCAGGGCTTTGGCTATGACCCGATTTTTGTTCCCACCGGAGGAACTTTGAGCTTCGGTGAAATGAATCCTGCAGCCAAGCACCGTATCAGTCACCGCGCCCTGGCTTTTCAAAAATTGGTTGATTGGCTTGACGAAAAGGAATCCTCATGCGCGTAAAATTACTATCGCTCGCCGCCTCGTTTCGTACGGATTCGCTAAATAAACTATTGCTGCAGCACGCCAGCAAAGAGGCGGAGTTACTGGGGGCAACGGTTGAAACCATCGATTACGCTGCCTGCGATGCCCCCAGCTATCGCGAGGACAGCGCCGTGACACTCCCCCCAGGCGTCGAGTATTTGCGCGCAGCAATTACGCGCAATCACGGGATATTACTGGCCGCGCCCGAATATAACTGGTCGATGCCAGGATCACTCAAAAACCTCATTGACTGGCTTTCGGTTGCGCCCACGCCGGTATTCAAAGGCAAATCCATTCTCCTGTTTTCAGCCTCACCGTCTGCTCGGGGCGGCGTGGTTGGTCTGACACAATTGCGCGTGCCTCTGGAAGTGCTCGGTGCCTTTGTCTATCCACAGCTGATTGCGATTGGTAAGGCCAACCAGTACCTAACCGAAAGCGGTATTGCTGCGAATAAAGAAGCAAAATTCATGGCGGAATGTTTAAGCGATTTCATCACACGAACGGGACAATTATGCGGCTGATATTTTTTGCACTGCTGACGCTTCTGATCGGCTCTCCGGCAATCGCCAACCTCAGTAAAATCGCGACCCCCACGCCGGTGGTGGCCATGCCCTCGCTCGAAAAAAACGCCACAGGCTATGTCGGTGTGAAATTCTTCCTGCCCGAGGGCTGGCATATTTACTGGGCCAACTCGGGGGACTCGGGGATGCCAACGGAGCTCACCCTCACCACCGATGCCGCAGTTTCAATTGCCCCCATCCACTGGCCAGCACCGGAGCGAATTCGCGAGGGGGAATTCACCACCTATAGCTATAAAAATACCGTGACATTGCTGCGCCCCATCACGGCGAAAGAAACCCTTGCCTCTGCCACCATCGAGATTTCTGCTTCCTGGCTCATCTGTAAAGAAATCTGCATTCCTGAATCAGCAAAATTTACTGTTGCCCTGCCTGGAAATGACGCGGTAGAGGAAGGGCTCGCGCGCGTGCCTGTGCCGGTCAACTGGCCCGCCAGTTATCGAGCGGACGAGGAAGAAGTAACGCTCACCATCACCCTGCCCGAAGGCCTCAAAGCGGCGGAGTCTTCGTGGTTCCCTCTCAACGACGGCGTCATCCGTAACAGCGCTCCACAACGCGCAGATCAATCAGGAAATCAACTGACTTTGAAGCTAGAACGTGGACTGCAATCGCTGCCGGAAAAATATGAAGGCGTGCTTCTCGCGGGCGGTAGAGCTTATCATATTGCAGCGCAGCAGAATAATGCTGCAGCGCATCAAGATACAGGTTTCTTGCTGATTCTTGGACTGGCATTGCTTGGTGGGCTGATACTGAATCTCATGCCTTGCGTTCTACCGGTACTATCGCTCAAGGCCCTGG
>JAJTIB010000055.1 GCA_021300075.1 Rickettsiales bacterium | reverse complement strand
CTGTCCATGGCTCAGCGCCCGATATTGCGGGCAAGGGCGTTGCCAACCCGATTGCCACCATTCTCTCGGCTGCCATGCTGCTGCGCTATTCGCTCAGCATGCACCAGCAGGCCGATGCACTCGAACACGCCGTGGCTTCGGTGCTGGAGCAGGGCTTGCGTACCGGTGATATCATGGGAGGCGGGGTAGCTGGGGAACAGGGGGACGGGGAAGTAAAGCACATTCTCAAAAAAGTTGGCACTCATGCGATGGGTGATGCTATTATACGGGCACTGGAGAGCGGAATAACAAAGATACAAAGAAGCGGCGTTTATGGCTGAGATTGTTGATTTACCAATAGTAAAGACTTACCGCGATTTACTGGTATGGCAGCAGGGAATGGAGCTTTGTCGCATCATTTACCGACTCAGCAGCGCTTTCCCCAAAGAAGAAATTTATGGCCTAACCTCGCAAATGCGTCGCGCTGTCGTTTCTGTACCCTCAAATATCGCCGAAGGTCACGCACGCGATTCAAGGCAAGAATATTTACGCTTTTTATCCATAGCCTCAGGGTCACTCAGCGAACTGCAAACCCAGATAATGATTGCAAATGACCTTGGCTATCTCACCCTGGAAGATTACCTTGCGACAGAGAATTTAATCGACAAAACCCTCCGCATGACACGTAATTTACAACTCGCCCTCAAAGGTAACGCATCATGATTATTTTCTTGCAACCCCGCATCCCCTACTCCCCGCTCACCTGCTCCCCCGTTGAGGCTCTATGAGCTATAAAATTGCAGTGGTCGGTGCGACGGGTAATGTCGGGCGGGAGATACTTGAAATCCTCGCGGAGCGGAAATTCCCCGTGCGCGAAGTGGTGGCGCTGGCCTCGCGCAACTCGCTGGGCAAGCAGGTGAGCTTTGGCGACGAGAAAATCCTCGATGTGAAAGCGCTTGATGATTATGATTTTGCGGGCACGGATATTGCGCTTTTTTCTCCCGGCTCGGCGGTATCTAAAATCCACGCCCCGCGCGCCGCTTCGGCAGGGTGCGTGGTGATTGATAATACCTCCTTCTTCCGGATGGATCCGGAAATTCCGCTCGTGGTGCCGGAGGTGAACGCCCACGCGCTCAAAGATTTCGGCAAGCGCAACATTATCGCCAACCCCAACTGCTCCACGATTCAGATGGTGGTGGCGCTTCAACCCCTGCATGCGGTGAACCCGATCAGGCGGGTGGTGGTTTCCACCTATCAGTCGGTTTCCGGCGCAGGGAAAGACGCGATGGATGAGCTTTATGACCAGACCAAGGCGCTCTATGTGCATGACCATAAAGACCCGAAAAAATTCACCAAACGTATCGCGTTTAACGTGATACCCCATATTGATAGTTTCCTTGAAAACGGCATGACCAAGGAAGAATGGAAAATGGTGGAGGAAACAAAAAAAATCCTCGACCCGAACATCGCCGTCTCGGCCACCTGTGTGCGTGTGCCGGTGTTTGTCGGCCATTCGGAATCGGTGAATCTGGAATTCACCAACCCCATCACGGTCAAGGAAGTGTACGACCTTCTGAACGAAGCCCCGGGCGTAGTGCTGGTGGACAGGCGCGAGGATGGCGGCTACATCACCCCGGCGGAAATTGCAGGCGAAGACGCGGTCTATGTGTCGCGCGTTCGTAAAGACCCGACGATTCAAAACGGCATCAATCTCTGGATCGTGTCGGATAATCTGCGTAAAGGCGCGGCACTCAACGCTGTGCAGATTGCGGAAACTCTGATTGCGAAATACGCGCTGAAGCCGAAGTCTGTCGCGGCTTAGCCACGAAGTTTCGTCAGTGGTTCTTGACCCCGCGCATCAAGCACGCGCATCACAGCGGAACGTCGTTCTTGACCCGGATCCGCCGATTCTTTGCTCTGATTCGCGGATGGAGTTTTACCATTCGACCCAGAACGAGTTCCTTGCGCAACATCATCCGGCGCGATCTTGTGGAAATAATTGAGGAATGGAAAAACCTGTCCCGACTTATGCTTCTCATCTCCCGGTGGCGCGGGGTGTTTAGGACCATCATGCTCGCCAAACATGGCACGCGCGAAGTAAGGGTTGGTTTCGGCGAGTTTATAGATTCGAGCGACAATCTCTTGAAGAGGTAAAATTTCTGCAGCCTCCTGATAGAAATGCAGGGGACGATCTCTGATATCGAGTTTCAGGCGTCTGCCACTATCGCCCACCAATCCACGCTTGGCAAAAAACTTCTGCAACGCCTCCAGATCATCAATCAGCGGCTTATAAAGATCCCCTCTAAGGTTATGGGTGAACTCCACCCATTCGTCCGTATTCAACTTTTCTCGTCCCGATATGCCATGATCATGCAGCCATTGCTTTTCTAGCGCTGGCAATTTTGGATTCCAAAAGATGTGTTCTGGATCCGCCGGAGCCCAGCTTTGCCCGGGCGTCGCGGGAACTACCCCCGTACGCAGAATCTCCAGCATTTGTTCAAGGCTTGGGTAGCCCCTGTTCTTTGCCATTTTAACTGCCGTACGTTGAACACGAAGCGCCGGGGTGTTGTGGGCGCCAATCACCGTCTTGAGATGGCGTTTCAGGTTTTCAATACCCTCCACTTCTATCGCAAAATAATGGCAGCGATGCTGCTTACCATAAGCAGAGCGATACGTATGATCGGCGATAGGCTGCGCCCCCATATGCTTAATGGTCACGCGAGGATAACCCGGGCTTTTAAGGTTTTTAATCGGCTCGCCAGCAAGCAGCTTTGCTTTAGCTTCTTCGCCAAGAAGCTTTTCTATCTCTATCCCCGTTTCCTCTTCAAATTCACGAAGCGCCGTCTCTAAGGGGTTGGTCTCACCCGGATCCATGGAGCCTTTAGGCACAACATAATATTTCATACGATCAGCAAACCGCCCCTCCGTGAAGGGCATGGCGCAATGCAATCGTTGATCCGGACCCCGACCATAAAGAAACATACCCGCTTTTGTTACAGGTAACTCTTTTTTATTGTACGCTGCAGATTGATTCATTATGATAATCTTGAAAAGTTAAAGGGTAGTTATTTTAAGGTTAAACTAAAATCCAACCTT
>JAJTIB010000058.1 GCA_021300075.1 Rickettsiales bacterium | reverse complement strand
TTTTGCTGCATCATCCGGCATGAGGGCATTAGCCATGGCCTGGGAAAATTTATTGTCTTTCGTGATTTCACGCCGCACACTCTCCGCTGACATGGCTGCTGCTGCCTTCTCAGCAGCATCCCCGAAGATTTTATCGAGAAATGGCTTTAAGCTCGGGAAAGTCTTTTCCAACAACAGGGCCAGTTTTCCCATCCACTCCCGTAGCGTATCTATCAAGCCCTTAGGCATCCACTCGGCATCTCTGAAAAAATAGGTAAAAATTCCGGCGGCCGGAATCAACCACCACAACCAACCCAGCATGCTTGTGGCGCTGTTTTTGACCACGTCGACGACACTGCCTTCCGCCGCCTCTTTGAGCTTCTGTTCTAAGTCCGCCATAGTTTCTCCTCTATATAACCTACCATTCTAATGTGACGGTTTCGTGACAAACGGCCAAAAAAATACAGTAAAAAGCAGTTTTTTGGGGCGGGGAGGCAGAAAAGCAGGGGGCGGGGAGGCAGGGGGAAACAGGGAGGCGGGGAAGAATACCTCTCCCGAGGGGAGAGGTAAACAAGGGCTCTGCGCGCGATATTCTTGGCCAACTAATTGATATAAAACAATTAAGTCTGAGGCCAGTCGCATTTGCCCGCGCCGAGTGCATCCGCCCTCGTGGCGGTGAGTGCTGTTTCGGCGCGGCGGGTATAGGCCAGTAATGCCTCAGGAGCCGTCACAGGAACGGGGGATGTGCCATAAAGATTGCGCTGGAGGGCGGCGCTGAGCGAAATATCGTCGTCATACGCCATTTCATAAGCAGCGATACGGCCATAAAACGCATCCACCATCTTGCGGATGCGCTTGCCTACGCCAGGGTCGGCTACGCCCATCTGCCGCAGATTCTGATCCATATCGGCAAAAAATACATCCGTCAGCGCGCTGCCGAGTGCCGGCAAGGGTTTAAGACGCCGCAGCAGCAGAAACAGATGCAGCACCAGCAGGTCGAACCGGCCATCGACTGTGTCGGGCACTCCCAAATCGCGGTAGAAAAAAGGATGTCGCGCTTGTGTTACGCACCTGCTATATAGTTCCGCAGCCGCGATGCGCTCCGCCTGCGGCGTGAACCAGTTTTTCAGCATTGTGCGTAAGCGATGACTCATTTCGTTCGCCGTTCTATCAGTCTTTCCCTGCTGCTCGCAAGTCTGCTTGTGGGCTGCACGCCAATTGTGGAAAATCACGGCTATAATACCGCGCAGGCCGATTTTTCGCAGATTGTGGTGGGCCAGAGCCGCAAGGACGATGTACAGGCACTTCTGGGCAGCCCCTCCGCCGCCTCTCACTTTGGCGATTCGGTCTGGTATTATATTTTTACCCGCGAACATATTGTTGGTCCCCGGGCGCCGGAAATCGTCAAGCAGAACGTGGTCGGTGTGCGTTTTGATGCTACTGACACGGTGAGTGAAATTATCCGCTATACAGCCAAAGATGGCAAACCAGTTGAGCTAGTCGAAAAAACCACGCCGGCAGAGGGCCGGACTCTTGGGGTGATGGAGCAGCTTTTAGGCAATTTCGGGCGCTTTAATACTCCTGGCCGTGGCATTAATCCAACCGGCAGTCCGGGCAGGATTTAGATATACCCGTTTGGATTTAGTTAAATGATGATAGGCTCCTGCTGCGTCAGGCAGTGAATGGTCCCCAACCCCCAGACCAGATCGCGCGCATAAATGCCAATGACCTTGCGGCCAGGGAAACATGACTGCAGCAGGCTGAGCGCCAGTTTATCGGCCGCGTCATTAAAGATCGGCACGAGGACTGCGCCATTGGTAATCAGGAAATTGGCATAGGATGCAGGCAGCACTTCGCCCTCAAACAGGACCGGGTCTGGCATTGGTAATTCGATAATTTCAAAGGCTTTCCCGTTTGTATCGCGCGCCCGCGCGAGCCGTTCGCGATTGCGGGCTAGGGGCACGAAATTCGGGCTTTGGCGGTTGGGCTCGACTACGGTTACGATTTTGCCGGGTGCGACAAAACGGGTGATGTCATCAATATGGCCATGCGTGTCGTCGCCCTGAATGCCCGCTTCGAGCCAGATTGTATTAGTTGCCCCCAGATAGCTGGCGAAAATCTGCTCGTAATCCGCGCGGGTGAATCCCGGGTTACGCACCTGCACATCTGAAAGCAGCCATTCTTCGGTGACTAAAATACTGCCTGCGCCATCCACCTCAATCCCACCGCCTTCGAGGACCACATGGCGGTTTTTATGCATGGGGCGGATCATCGGGGTCTGGGTGACGCCAGCCACAAAGCTGCCGATTTTCGCATCCAGCCGCCAGTTGCTGTATTTTGCCCAAGCATTAAAACCGAAACAGAGCGCTTTGCGTTCGCCGGTCTGCGTATCCTGCACATAAATCGGCCCGCAGTCGCGCAGCCAGCCGCGATTGCTTGGCGCAAGATGTATCTCAACAGAAGCGAGATTCACCCCGGCGCGGTCAAGCATACTCATCGCTTCGGCGCGCAGTTTTTCGTTTTTAACGAGAAGCCCCACTTTTTCGCTCTGGCTGATAAGGCGGATGATTTCAGTAAATACCCACGGTATGGGCGCAAACTTGCCCGGCCAGTCGGTGCGCGCATGCGGCCAGGCGAGCCAGGTGCGTTGATGGCGGTCCCACTCGGCGGGCATCAAAAATTGTGGCGGGTGGCGGGTGGCGGGTGGCAAGGCATGTTGTAAATTACCGGTCACTTATCACCTGCCACTTGTCACTGGTTACGCTTCAGGATGCTGCAGTAATTTACCGTAATGATCGATCCGCCGGTCGCGGAAAAACGGCCAGTGCTGACGCACGGTTTCGTGTTTCTTCGGGTCAATCTCGGCGACGAGAATCGTTTCCTCCGCGTCATTCGCTTCCGCCAAGAATTTGCCCGATGGATTGCAGATGAAAGAGTGACCAAAAAATTCAATCGCGCCGCCGTCTTTAGCGGACTCGATACCAATGCGGTTGGGTGAGGCAATGGTGACGCCATTGGCAATCGCATGGCCGCGCTGAATGGTCTGCCATGCCTGCCATTGTGTCTGCCCATATTCACTTTTTTCTGCCGGATGCCAGCCGATCGCGGTCGGGTAAAAAATCACCTCAGAGCCTTGCATCGCCGTCAGGCGCGCGGCCTCTGGGAACCATTGGTCCCAACAGATAAGCACGCCGATGCGGCCAAATTTCGTATCGAAATTTTTGAAGCCTAAATCCCCTGGCGTGAAATAAAATTTCTCGTAATAGCGGGGATCGTCGGGGATATGCATCTTGCGGTAAATGCCCAGATTCGTGCCATCCGCATCGAGCACCACGGCAGTATTATGATACATGCCCGCCGCGCGGCGCTCAAAGAGCGAGGCGACGATGACCATCTCCAGTTCTTTCGCGAGGTTGCTTAGGCGTTCGGTTGAGGGGCCGGGAATCGGCTCGGCGAGTGCAAAAAAATCATGGTCTTCCATCTGGCAGAAATAGGGTGAGAGAAATAATTCCGGCAGACAAGCGACGTCTACGCCCCGCTTTTTGGCCGCGCGCAGCATCGCTTCTGCCTTGTCCATATTCGCCGCCGCCGAAGCCTGCATGGACATTTGCACGATGCCGATTTTGTAAGGTTTCCTGCTCATGGCCTCGGCGGTTAGCATGTTCTTGCCTGTGGTGCAAGCACACTGCTATAACGAGTCGTGGTTCAAGAGCCCGTAGCTCAGCAGGATAGAGCACCTGCCTTCTAAGCAGGATGTCGGGGGTTCGACTCCCTCCGGGCTCGCCACTTCCACCCTTCTTAAGTGGGGTTGATTAACTCGCAAGGGCGTAGCGAGAACCGCTTGTTTCGAGAACCGGAACGCAGTGTAGCAGCGCTACATGAGTACCGGACTCGTAGCGAAGCGGAGAGAGGCGAAGCCAACCGCAGAAACAAGCGGTTTGCAGCAAGCTATAGTAGAGTTAGGCAACCCCACTAAGCGCGTTTGCTGAAGGGCTGCTCCTCGGGCTTTTGTTGCCAGCGCGCGCGGATTTCCTTGGGGATGATCTGGATAAAAAATTGCTGCTGTTCCTCCCACTGACCCAAAATATTCTGAGCCGTGAGCGATTTTGTTTCTTCGAGATAGGCTTCAAGTATCTGGCGCAGATGCGCCGCCCATTCGGATGAAAGCAACTGTTCGACATCCACTGAGTCGCGGTTGATGCGTGAGGCACTCACGCCGCTTGGGTCATAAAGATAGGCCATGCCACCAGTCATCCCAGCGGCGAAATTGGGGCCAATCGTGCCTAAAATTACCGCTTCTCCGGCGGTCATATATTCGCAGCCATTGGCGCCGCAACCTTCGACCACTACCAGCGCGCCGGAATTTCGGACCGCAAAACGCTCGCCTGCTTGTCCAGCCGCATAAAGGGTTCCAGAGGTCGCGCCGTAAAGTACGGTATTGCCAAGGATAGTATTTTCGCTGCTGATGCGGGTGGCATTGGGCGCAGGTGTGACGATGATGGTTGCGCCCGAAAGACCCTTGCCAACATAATCATTAGCCGTGCCGACGAGCTCAATCCTGAGGCCGCGTGCGGCGAAGGCGCCCAGCGATTGGCCGGCCGCACCGCGCAGACGCAAGGTAATATGGTCGGGGTGGATTTTATCCAAGAGCCCGGCACGGCAGAGATAGCCCGAAAGCCGCGTACCGACGGAGCGGTGTGTGTTGCGGATGTTGTAACTGAGTTGAATTTTCTCGCCATGTCCCAGCATTTCTTCGGCATCGCGCAGGATAGTTTCATCAAGCGACGGTGCCACTTCATTGCGGCGCTTGGCGCTGCGCGGCAGATTGGTCTCGCCCCGAAGCGGCGAGGACTGAGTGAGTAGCGGGCCGAGATCGAGTGCGTCGAGATCATCACTGCCCAGATGTTCCTGCTGCAGCAAATGACTGCGGCCAATCAGTTCATCGAGTGATCGATAGCCGAGCGTAGCGAGTGTCTCGCGCACTTCCTCGGCGATGAAGCTCATCAGGTGAATGACTTTTTCGACTGAACCGTCGAACTTTTTACGCAACGCCTCGTCCTGCGTGCAAATGCCGACGGGGCAGGTATTGCTATGGCACTGGCGCACCAAGAGGCAACCCATCGCCACCAGCGACAGCGTTCCAATTGCATATTCTTCAGCCCCGAGCATCGCCGCCATCACAATGTCGCGCCCCGTTTTGAGACCACCATCCGTTTGCAAAATCACGCGGTGTCTGAGGCCGTTTAAGGTCAGGACCTGATGTGCCTCTGCGAGCCCCATTTCCCAAGGCGCGCCAGCATGTTTGATGCTTGAATAGGGCGAAGCCCCCGTGCCACCGACATGGCCGGCAATGACGATTTTATCCGCCATGGCTTTGGCCACACCGCTGGCAATCGTTCCGATGCCAGATTGTGCGACGAGTTTGACTGACACAATGGCTTCCGGGTTGGCTTGTTTCAGATCATAGATGAGCTGGGCGAGGTCTTCGATCGAATAAATATCATGGTGAGGCGGCGGTGATATGAGGGATACGCCGGGGGTTGCATGGCGCAGCCGGGCGATGGTTTCGGTCACTTTGAAGCCGGGCAACTGCCCGCCCTCGCCGGGTTTCGCACCTTGCGCCACCTTGATTTGCAGCTCGGTGCAGGCATTCAGATATTCAACAGTGACACCGAATCGTGCCGAGGCCACCTGCTTAATGGTCGAGTTGGCATTGTCGCCATTTTCGTAAGGCTGATAACGCTCGCGCCCCTCGCCACCCTCGCCTGAATTCGAGCCGGCGCCAATCCGGTTCATGGCGATGGCGAGCGTCTCGTGTGCTTCGGGCGACAGTGCGCCCAGCGACATGGCGGGTGCAACAAAACGCTTGCGGATGGCGGTGACGGATTCCACCTGCTCAAGTGGAATCGAAGCGCGGTCGGAGCGGAATTCGAGGAGGTCGCGCAGATTAATGGGCGGCTCGGCGTAAATGGCTTCGGCGTAGCGTTTATAGCTGCGGTAACTGCCATTGCCGCAGGCGGTTTGCAGCAGATGAATGGCATTGGCCTGATAGGCGTGGGTTTCGCCGTCGCTGCGGAATTTATAGAAGCCGCCTATGGGTAAGGGGAGAGCATTTTCATCGCTCCAGGCATGGCGATGCAGCGCCAGTACGCGCTTTTCAAGCCCCTTAAGGCCGATACCGGAAATGCGTGAAATGAGGCCGGGGAAAAATTCGGTAATCAATGATCGCGCCAGCCCAATCGCGTCGAAATTGCGCCCGCCGCGATAGGAGACGACGACCGAAATCCCCATCTTCGACATGATTTTGAGCAGTCCTTCGCGCAGGGCCTGACGGTAATTGAGAAGCGCCTGTTCGAGGGTGAGAGCGCCGAATTGACCTCGAGTATGACGATCGACAATCGTCGCCTCGGCCAGATAGGGGCTCACCGCCGTCGCCCCGACCCCAATCAGCACCGCGGCCGAATGAACATCAAGCGTCACCGAGCTGCGGGCGATGATCGACATTTTCTTGCGGTAGCTTTGCCGCACCATATGGGTATGAAGTGCGCCCGCCGCCAGAATCATCGGGATGGCGGCTTTACCTTTGCCCGATTTTTCATCCGAAATTGTGATGATATGTTTGCCGCTTTTAAGCGCTCTATCGGCTTCTTTGAGCATAGTCTCAAGCCCACGTCGGAGTGCGTCCGGCGCACCATCATCTTCAAACAGCGCATCAATCACGGCGATTTTATTGCCGCGCGCGGCCAGTAGCGCCTCGTATTCATGGTTCAGTAAAAACGGCGAGTCCAACTCCAGCAAATGGCTCAGATCGCAGTGCTCGCCGAGGATATGTTCAACTGGCCCGAGGCGCGTGAGTAAGCTCATTACGCGCGATTCGCGGATGGGATCAATCGGCGGATTGGTCACTTGCGAGAAATGCTGGCGGAAGAAATGATGCAGTCCGCGGTAATGTTTCGAGAGAATCGCAAGCGGCGTATCGTCGCCCATCGAGCCGATCGGTTCTTTGCCTTCTGCCGCCATCGGTAGCAAGATGGTTTCGAGTTCCTCGCGCGTGAATCCGGCCGCGGCCTGACGGCGCAGCAATTCTTCCGCACGCGGGAGTTTCTGCGCGGGGTAAGCGGCGAGCTTCAAGTCAGTGAGTCGGGTGATGGATTTGACCCAGTCCTCATAAGGCTGCTGGGCGGCAAGCTGCGCTTGCATCGCGCCGTCGCCGTACCATGTGCCAGTTTCTAAATCGACCGCGATCATCTGTCCCGGCCCGAGTCTTCCATATTGCGCCACGCGCGCGTCTTCGACGGGAACCATCCCCACTTCTGAGCCTAAAATCAGCAGCCCGTCACGGGTGATGGTATAGCGTAAGGGGCGCAATCCGTTGCGGTCCATGCCTGCAAACACATAGCGCCCGTCTGTGCCCACAAGCGCGGCGGGGCCGTCCCAGGGCGAGACTAAACAGGTGAAATATTCATACATCGCCTTCTGGTTTTTGGGCATCTCGGCGTCTTTGCGCCAGGGCGGGGGGATCATCATCAGTTTCGCAAGCGGTGCTGGTCGGCCCGCGCGCACCAGCAGTTCAAACACGGCATCAAGCGCGCCTGTGTCCGATAGTCCGGGGGCGATGACCGGAATCAGATCCTCAAGATAAGGCGAGAGTTCGAACGCGCCGAAACTCGCTTCAAAACTGCTCATCCAGTTGAGATTGCCGCGCAGCGTATTGATCTCCCCATTATGCGCCACGGCGCGAAATGGCTGTGCCAGATGCCAGCTTGGGCTGGTGTTGGTGGAGAAACGCTGGTGGAAAATAATATAGTTGGAGACAAAAAGTTCACTGGTAATGTCGGGATAAAATGCGGTGAGCTGTTCGGCCAGGAACAGGCCTTTGTAAATAATATAACGGCAAGAGAGCGAGCAGATATAGACTTGCGGAATCGCTTTTTCGCGCAGTTTTTTCTCAATCCGGCGGCGCAGAACATAGAGCTTCTGCTCAAATGCCGCATCACTTTCTTCCGCATTGCCGCGCATCACTAGCTGCGTAATTTCCGGGCAGGAATCGCGCGCCACCTCGCCGATAACTTCGGCATTGATCGGCACTTGTCGCCAGCCCAGAATGCTGTAGCCATGCTGAATCGTCTCGGTCTCGATAATGAGGCGCGCTTCTTCTTGTGCTGCAAAATCGCGCCGCGGTAGAAAAATCATGCCTACCGCGAGTCGGGTATCTTCCGCGGGTGCGTCGCCAAACCGCGCCAGCCAGTCGAGAAAAAATCTGCGTGGCAGTTGTAGATGCACGCCTGCGCCATCGCCCGTTTTACCATCCGCATTCAGCGCGCCGCGATGCCAGACCGATTGCAATGCGGTAATCCCCGCCTCGACCACGCGGCGCGAAGGCGCGCCATTTAACTCGGCAATCAGCCCGACACCGCAGGCATCATGTTCGTCCTCACGCCGGTAGAGACCTTGCGTTTCCAGCCGGTCGGCTTCTTTTTCCCAATTTTCATCATAGCGCCAGAGGGATTTCATGCTGCCCTCGCCGCCTGTTTGAGTGCGAGATAATCGAGTATATGTGCGGCGACTTTGCGGCCATCCGCAATCGCCCAGACGACAAGCGAAGCGCCGCGCACATTGTCTCCCGCCGCAAAAATTCCGGTCACACTCGTCATGCTGTGAGCATCCACTTTAAGGGTGCCGTGGCGGGTGAGCTGCAATTCAGGCATACAGAAAAAGCTGGGGAAGTCCTCGGCGTCAAAGCCAAGCGCTTTAATCACCAGATCCGCCTCAATCATCGCTTTCTCGCCTGCAATCAGTTCGGGCTGGCGACGGCCGGAAATATCTGCGGGGCCGAGGCGCATCGCGCCGACAACTACCTGCTCGATTTTGCCTTGCCCACGAAATTCGAGTGGTGTCGACATAAAGCGAAATACCACACCCTCTTCCTCGGCATGGTACACTTCGCGCGCTGAGCCGGGCATATTCTCCCGGTCGCGGCGATATAAACAAGTGACATTTACTGCGCCCTGACGCACCGCCGTTCGCACACAATCCATCGCTGTGTCGCCGCCGCCAATCACCACGACACGTTTGCCCTGAGCGGAGATTGCGCTTGTGCGGCCTTCAAGTCCAGCGCGGTTGTTTTCGATCAGAAATTCAAGTGCAGGCAGCACGCCAGGCAGTACCAGACCCGGCATCGGCTCAAGCTCGCGCGCTTGATAGACGCCGGTTGCAAGCAACACCGCATCATGTTGAGACTGGAGTTCCTGCAGTGTAACATCACGGCCGATTTCGATACCGAGATGAAATTGAATTCCGCTTTGCGTATATTGAGCAATGCGGCGGGAGACGATTTTCTTGTCGAGCTTGAAATTGGGGATGCCGTAGATCAACAGCCCGCCCGCGCGGTCATGGCGATCATAAATATGCACCTGAATACCCTTGCGCCGGAGTGTCTCCGCAGCGGCAAGACCGGCCGGTCCGGCGCCAATAATCGCAACCGAAAGTGGTTGCTCATGGACTGGTGCAAAGCCCGTGATCCAGCCTTCTTTCCACGCCACCTCAGTAATGTATTTTTCGACCGCACCAATCGTAATTGCGCCGAAATCTTTATTCACCACGCAATTGCCTTCGCAGAGCTTATCTTGCGGACAGATGCGACCGCAGATTTCAGGGAAATTATTGGTGGCGGAAGAAACTTCATAGGCCTCTTTAAGCCGCCCTTCGGCCACGAGTTTCAGCCAGTCGGGAATGTTATTATGCAAGGGACAATGCACCTGACAGAAAGGCACGCCGCATTGCAGACAGCGCGAGGATTGCTCAGCGGCTTTGAGGCTCGCAAATTCGCGGTAAATTTCGTCGCTATCGCGGATGCGCTCTGTCGCGCCCCGTGTTTCGGGATAGTTCTGCGCGAGCTGATGAAAACGCTGCATCATGGCGATGACTCTGGCAGTTTACAAATTTTTTGCAATGCAGAAGATGAGGGTGTTGACGGTTGACCGTTAACGGATCACGGTGAACTGTCAACGGTGAATGGCGAAGGGTTACATCGCATGAGGATTCATGTATCATCTGCCCATGTCCGCCAACCAGTATCATCTGCTCTCTTTTATTCCGGCGACCGAAGCCTGGGAGATGACGCCCGTGCTTGAGTCGATGGCGGCGCAACTTGCGCGTTCAGGAAAGCTGAGAATTAATGCCGATGAGGAGCGCAATTTCGTGCCCTACCAAACGGCAGATACCGACCGGACTTTTACCGCGCGAGAGTTGACGGATGCGACACTTCTGCCCCAAACGCGCGCTCTGATAGCCCGTTCGGTGCCTGCCGGTTTGGGACCGGAGGCGGTTGAAGAGGTGCTCGCGCGCCTGCGCCGGGATTTGAAAAAAGCGCGCGGCGTTTCGCTGGAAAAAGAAATGCGCGTGGCACGGGTATTGGTGCAGTCTGCCCACCCGGCGGTGATAGCACTGGCGCTCGCCGAGGGGGCAGAGTTTTACGTTTCCTATGCCCATCGGGTGGGAGATTTACTACCCGTGCATTTCTGGGACACGCATGGTACGGCCAGCGGCTTGCAATCCACCTCCGATAGGGGGGCGGCGATTTATGTTTCCTGTGGCGGCGATCCGTTTTTTGACAGTGCTGAAAAAACCTACACGACCGATGGTTGGCCGGCGCTCGCGCAAATGGTGGTGATTGCGGGTCAGGAAATCGGCCATTATGCCGATTTACTGCGCCAGAACGGAGCCATCATAGGCCGCATCTCGGCGCGGATGGATGGGCTC
>JAJTIB010000001.1 GCA_021300075.1 Rickettsiales bacterium | reverse complement strand
GCCAGCGTCGCCTCATCAAGATACGGGTGCATCGGCAAGCTGAATACCCGCGCCGCCGCATCTTCCGAAACAGTCAGTGCGCCACCAGTTGCGGTCGGGAAATGGCGATAGGCTGTCTGCTGATGCAGCGGCTTGGGGTAATAAATCATCGTAGGAATTCCGGATTCTTTGAGGGTCGCCTGAATTTTGCTGCGCGCATCAACGCTTGCGGCCAAAAGTGTGTATTGCGCCCATGCCGAGATCATATTTTCAGGGACACGGGGCACGGTAATCACATCCTCAAGACCTGCACTGTAATAAGCCGCAATGCGCTGGCGCTGTTTCAACTCATCCGAAAATATCGCTAGTTTTTCCATCAGAATCGCAGCCTGCAAAGTGTCGATTCGGGCATTGAGGCCGATACGCACATTGTCGTATTTCTCCATCCCCTTACCGTGAACACGCAGCGACTCCATGATGCTGAAAAGCTCCGCATCATCCGTCATCACTGCGCCACCATCGCCATAACAACCAAGCGGCTTGGCCGGAAAAAAGCTGGTGGTTGTTACCTGTGTCAGGCTGCCGGCAAACTTACCGTTCACGCTGCTACCAAAGCCCTGCGCCGCGTCGCCCATCACCCAAAGCCCATGTTTTTCAGCGAGTGGATGAATTCGCGCATAGTCAGGCGGCAGGCCGAATAGATAGACGGGGATAATCCCCACCGGCTTCAAATTCTGTTTTTTTGCAACCGCAATACCCGCTTCAATCTGCGCCGGATCGAGATTAAATGTATCGGGCAGAATATCGATAAAAATCGGCGTCGCCCCGCGAAGCGCAACCACTTCTGCGGTGGCAGCAAAGGTAAAGCTCGGAACGAGAACCGCGTCACCCGGCCCCACATTTTTTGCCATGAGAACCAGAGTCATCGCATCCGTTCCGTTAGAACAGGAAAGCGTATATTTCGCGCCACAAAATGCAGAAAGCTGGCGTTCCAGCTCGGCTACTTCCGGCCCCATGATATAATGACCATGCGCCAGCACTTTCGCGATAGCGGCCTCGATTTTCAGGCGGATACGCGCTTGCTGCGCGGCAAGATCCACAAACTCAATTTTCGGTCTGGCGGCAACCAGTTCAGGCTTTGATGACATGGGTCTTATCTTTCACGGAGGCAGTGGCATTGCGTGTATCAACCACCAATTTGCTGTTAGCGACAAGAAAATTATAATCGACCGTGCTATGCTCCGTCGCAATCAGCACCGCGTCGTAAGTGCTCAGCTGCGCCTTGGTCAGGGGGACGGATTTAAGACCCGCAAGCGCCGCATGTTCACGCGTTACCGGAATCACCGGAATGAAAGGATCGTGAAACTCTACCACCGCCCCTGCCTTCTGCAGCCGCTCAAAAATAAATACCGAGGGCGACTCGCGCATATCATCCACATCTTTTTTATAGGCGATGCCAAGAACAAGAATACGGGAACCATTCAACCCCTTGCGGTAATGCGTATCTAGCCCTTCGCGCAATTTGTCGATGACATAACCCGGCATCCGCTCGTTGATTTGTCCGGCCAGTTCTATAAAGCGCGTGGGGATACCATATTCGCGGGATTTCCAGGTCAGGTAAAACGGATCAATCGGGATACAATGCCCACCCACTCCGGGACCAGGATAAAACGGCATAAATCCGAACGGCTTGGTTTTGGCAGCATTTATGACTTCCCAGACATCAATGCCCATTTTTTCAAACACGATTTTCAGTTCATTGACGAGGGCAATATTGACACTGCGGAAAATATTTTCGGTAAGTTTCACCGCCTCGGCTGTGGCGGCTGAACTTACCGGAACCGCTTTGGTGACAATCTGTGCATACATGGTTTCTGCCAGTTGAAGCGAGGCCGCATCATCTGCGCCCACGACCTTGGGAATCGAATGGGTCGAGAAGAAACCGTTGCCCGGGTCTTCGCGCTCGGGCGAATAAGCAACAAAAAAATCCACGCCTGCTTTAAGGCCCGTGGCTTCAAGCATCGGCGTCATGACTTCTTTGGTCGTGCCCGGATAGGTCGTGGATTCGAGCACCACCAGTTGACCGGGGCGCAGGATGGAGGCGATGGTCTGGGTCGTCGCTTCGACATAACTCATATCCGGCTCACGATTTTTGGTGAGTGGTGTAGGCACGCACATGATGAGAGCATCCGCCGCTTTGAGTGCTGCCGCATCCGCGCTTGCGTGGAAGCGTCCAGCCTTGACCATCGCGTCGATTTCCTCATCGCGGATCCCTTTGAGGTAGGACTTACCCGCATTGAGTTTTTTGATTTTTTCTTCATCCACATCAAAAGCCACGACGTCAAAACCCTTGGCGTGGGTGGCAATTGCGAGTGGAAAACCCACATAGCCCATGCCGATAATGCCTATCGTCGCCCTGCACTCAGCAAAGCGAGCGGCAAGCTCTGCTACACTCACTGCCGGTTTCAACGCCACTAAATCAGCCGACTTTGGTTTTTTTTGCGCGCCCGTCATCCTGCCGCTCCCTTAATTGACCTTTAACAACCTCATAAACCCGCCCGTCGCGCGGGCAAGTGAAATCTGCCCCCAGACGCTCGCCGGCGTGGCTGACCCAACCTATTTGTTTGGCAGGATTGCCCACCATAAGCGCATGCGGTGAGACATTTTTGGTAATCACCGCGCCTGCACCAATCAAGGCATATTCGCCAATATCATGGCCACAGACAATAGTCGCATTCGCGCCAATCGTTGCAGCGCGCCCCACCCGTGTTGGCCGATATTCGTCCTTGCGTTCGATTTCCGCACGCGGTGTATTGACGTTGGTGAAAACGCAGGACGGCCCGCAGAACACGCCCTCTTCCAGCGTCACGCCCTTATAGAGGCTGACGTTATTTTGAATTTTCGAGCGCGCGCCAACTTTTACATCCGGCCCAATCATCACATTCTGGCCGATAACGCAGTCTTCGCCAATTTCAACGCCTTTAAGAATATGGCTGAAATGCCAGATTTTTGTCCCTTTGCCGATGGTCGCACCCGCATCCACCAGCGCCGTTTCATGCACGAACACGCCAGGAGTCTGTGAAGTTTCGATTGTCATAAGCTCGTTCCCTGCCATTGCTTCTTCGGTCATTCTCAGCGCATCTAACACACGGATACCCTCGGCCGCATCGGTGATTACCTTGTTTCCGGCGCACGCATCTAGAAAATGCTGGCACTCGCGCCT
The DNA here is from genome assembly GCA_021300075.1 of Rickettsiales bacterium. Taxonomy (GTDB): domain Bacteria; phylum Pseudomonadota; class Alphaproteobacteria; order Rickettsiales; family UBA3002; genus JAFLDD01. Next base: position 26,284 of record JAJTIB010000001.1, on the reverse strand, counting down.
GAGCGGCTCGCCCGGCGGCAATGTCACATATTCCGCTTCGGCCTTGACCGGCACGGGAAGTTTCCCCTGCCATTCGATGCGGTGGCGAAAAAGCGCCAGCTTCTTGTCCCATGGCTGGGTGTCGTCGAGCACCGCCATCATTTTTTCACCCACTACGACCAGCTTCTGCTCCTTGGTCGGATGCAGCCAGCTCACCATCACCTCGGCCTGAGTGCCGGAGGGAAACTCAAACTGCGCGGTGACACGGTCCATCACGCCCTCAGTGAGGGTCGCCTGTCCGCTGGCACGCACATGCTTCGGCGCCTCGTTCACCAGCCCAAGAATCATTGACAAATCATGCGGGGCGAAACTCCAGAGTACATTTTCTTCCGTGCGGATTTTGCCCAAATTCAATCGCTGCGAAGTAATCGAGTACAGCCGGCCGAATTCGCCCGCTGTCACCCTGCGCTTTAATTCCTGATAATAAGGGTGGTATTGCATCAGATGCCCAACCATCAGCGCCCTGCCCTCAGTTTCGGCCAGTTGTTTCAAGCCCTCTGCCTCAGCCACCGTCAGAGCCAGCGGCTTTTCCACCAGCACATGCTTGCCCGCCTTGAGAGCATCCGACGCCAGCGCCGCATGGGTCACGGCAGAGCTGGCAATGACTGCACCAGCAATCGATGGGTCGGCCAGAATTTCAGCAACGGTTCTTGCAGGAACTTTATAAATCGCCGCCATGGTTTCGGCCGCGGCTGGATTCGCATCTGCCACAGCCACAAGCGCGCCAAGCTCAGCGAAATTCCGCACCAGATTTTTACCCCAGTACCCGCACCCAATGACTGCTACTGAACACGACGCCACGCTACCTCACAAAAATGCACGGTCTTCTAGGGGTTTCGCGTATAAAAATCAAGGATTATGGCGAAAAAACCTACTTTAGAATAAACAATCCAAATTTTCGCATTCTCACGTCAGGACATAAACGCGTGAAGCAAAGAAAACCTAAGGTTTTACTTATCGCCAAAAACTGCCCGAAAAACAATTTCCAAAAATACATGGCGGACAGGGCGGGATTCGAACCCGCGATACGGTTTCCCGTATACACACTTTCCAGGCGTGCGCCTTCAACCACTCGGCCACCTGTCCACTCCATAGTCCCGGCGCACTCGGCGTGCGCGTTGACTCGGGCCTGCTGACCCTCGCCCTGACGGGCTGCTTCGCAGTCCAAAACGCCTGCTGGCGTTTTGCCAACCACTCGGCCACCTGTCCACGAAGTGCCGAGCCATATAGCGCGGAAATCCATGCAGCGCATCTCTTTTTTATGAATCATACGACAAACACAAGGAAAGCATGACAATCTGCCGCAGATTCGCTAGCCATGATCCGCCGCTCCATTTCACTCCGCAACGAGGACGCCATGCCGAATTTCTTCAGCCACCTGCCCGCCAAGTCCGCCATTCCTATCATTCCGCTAACAGTGACCAGCTTTCTCGCCTGGCAAAAAAAAGCATCGCCCGCCGCGCGGCGCTGGGCGCACTTGCAGGACTTCAGTGCCAAACCCTCTACCGCATTAATTCTGCTGAATGAGGACGGTGGCATTGACGCGGTGCTCGCTGGTATCGGCGCGCAGCCCATCTGGTCGCTCGCACATCTGCCGGCACTTTTACCTGCGGGCGTCTATTCAATCGAGGAAAAGTGGAAAAATGCTGACCTGAGCGAGGCGGCGCTTGGCTTCGCGCTCGCCCAGTATCAGTTCACACGCTATAAATCTCTGCCCGAAAAACGCCTGACGCTGGCGCTGCCTAAAGCCGTCCCGCTTGCGCCATTGGAAACTCAAGTCGCCGCTATTTTTCTGGCGAGGGACTTAATCAACACCCCCACCAACGACATGCAACCCTCGCACCTGGCCGCCGCCGCTGTGAAAGTGGCAAAAACCATCGGCGCGAAAATCACTATCATTGTCGACGAGGATTTACTTAAAGCGAACTACCCGGCTATCCACGCTGTCGGGCGCGCTTCGGACAATGCACCACGTCTGATTGACCTGCGCTGGGGCAACCCGAAACATAAGCGATTGACGCTGGTGGGCAAAGGCGTGTGTTTTGATACGGGCGGATTGGATTTAAAAACTTATGACTCCATGAAGCTGATGAAAAAAGACATGGGCGGCGCGGCTTTGATGCTGGCGCTTACCCATGTTATCGCCGCAGCGAAACTTCCAGTCTGTCTGCGCCTGCTGATACCAGCGGTGGAAAACAGCGTCAGCGCCAATGCTTTCCGTCCTCAAGACGTGATCAAAACACGCAAAGGCCTGACCATGGAGATCGGCTCAACCGATGCCGAGGGCCGCGTCATCCTGGCCGATGCACTGGCCGAGGCCGACCGCGAATCGCCTGACCTCATCATTGATGCCGCGACCCTGACCGGCGCGGCGCGCACCGCCCTGGGGCCGGAATTACCCGCACTCTATGCGAATGACGACGTGCTGGCGGTGTCGCTGATGAAAACGGCCCTCGCCATCCATGATCCGCTGTGGCATATGCCGCTATGGATGGGCTATGATAAGTATCTGAACAGCGCCGTGGCTGACGTCACTAATACGCCGAATTTCGGCTTTGCCGGATCGATTACGGCGGCGCTGTTCCTGAAACGTTTTGTGAGCGATGCCACGCCCTGGATTCACCTCGACACCTATGCCTGGAATGCCGATAGCCAGCCCGGTAGGCCGCAAGGCGGCGAGGTGCTTGGCCTTCGTGCACTATTTGCCTTCCTCGAAAAGCGCTATGGCAAGGGGTGGCAAAACTAATTCACCTTGCGTTTTTATCGCCGTCGATTAGGTTTCGCGCATGACTCAACCCATGACATCGCAGGACGGACTGAAGCTCTGGCATCAGGTGATCACCCGCAGTCTGCGTGAACTGCCCTATGATCTTTCACAACGCCAGATTGGCGTGCTTCTCAGCGTATATATGTCGCCTCCACCGCACACGGTCAGAAACCTCGCCGAGCGCCTCAGCATCTCCAAACCCGCCATTTGTCGTGCGCTTGATGCGCTCTCAAGACTCGATCTTATTCGCCGCAAGAAGGATGAAGAAGATCGCCGCAACGTCTATGTTCAACGCACCGTCAATGGTTCTGTTTTTCTGCGCGACTTCGCCGATATAATTTCTGAAGAGACAAAAAATCCGTCAATCACGATGCTACCAAAACTATCCACTGCAAATATGTAGCACCGCGCCGTAACATTCGGCAAATTTTTCCCAGTTAGCATTTTTTTTGGTTGCCATAAGTCCAGATTAATGGCATAAATACTCTCAGCAGTAGGCAGTTCTTGCCTAACGTATCCTTAACGGGAAGCTGATCCCGATAAGGATAAAGAAAAAAACAAAAATTGAGGGCTTTAAAGTGCCAATACACCATCAGGCTACATTGAAATCCCTGCCTAGCTTCTTCTTTTCTTGCCTTCATTTTTTGCCTCTTTGCGTGATTACCGGCTTCCCCCTTCATGCCTGCCAATGGGTGAGATAAACTATGGACGCCATTACACAATCTTTCAAAGAACTCAGTCAGATTAAAATCGCCATCCTGCTTGGCGCGGCGATTATTCTTATTGGATTCTTTATCTTCATATCGATGCGGGTCTCCAGCCCCGTCATGTCGCCCCTTTTCAGCAACATGCCGATGGAAGAGGGCGCAAAAGTCATTCAGGAACTGGATCAGCGCGGCATCCCCTACGAAGTGCGCGCCGGGGGAACGCAGATTATGGTTCCCTCCGATCAGGTGAACAAACTGCGTCTGGTGCTGGCAGAACAGGGTCTGCCGACTCAGGGATCAGTTGTGGGTTACGAAATTTTCGACAAATCCGACACGATGGGCACGTCTAATTTCGTGCTGAACCTAAATCAATTACGGGCGCTGGAAGGCGAACTGGCACGCACCATCAATGACTTCAAAGCGGTGGAAGCGGCGCGGGTACATCTGGTCATGCCAAAACGTGAGCTGTTCACGCGTGATTCGGTCGAACCTACCGCCTCGGTTGCACTCAAACTGCGTGGCTCTGCCGGGCTGAATAAAGAAGAAATTGCCGCCATTCGTAATCTGGTCGCCTCCGCCGTACCTGGCCTCAAACCGCAACGGGTAACCGTAGTGGACAGTGCCGGCAACCTGCTGGCCAAAGGCATCGATGACGCAAACGATCATCAGGTGTTCAGCGACGAAGTAGAGGATTTCCGCATCGGCTACGAAAGACGCCTGAGCGCCGCCATTGAAGATCTGCTCGCCCGCTCAATCGGGGCAGGCAAGGTCAAGGCCGAAGTACATGCCGATATTGATTTCGACCGTACCGTTCGCAATTCCGAACGCTATGACCCCGAAGGTCAGGTCGCGCGGTCCATTCAATCGATAACCGAAAATGAAAAATCAAACGAGCGCAATCAGGACCAAACGGTCAGCGTTGGCAATAACCTTCCCAATAATCAATCGCAGGCGGGCGCTGGCACAAGCTCGCAGTCTGACCGTAACCGCAGCGAAGAAACTACAAATTTTGAAATCACTAAAGAAGTTATCAATTCGGTCAAAGAAACCGGTAACGTGAGGCGTCTTAGCGTCGCGGTGCTGGTGGATGGAATCTACACAAAAAACGAGATGGGTGAACTCGTTTATGCGCCTCGTCCAGCGGCAGAACTGGAAAAGCTGGAACAGCTCGTCAAATCGGCCATCGGTTTTGATTTGAAACGCGGCGATGACGTGCAGGTCATCAATCTTCAGTTTGCAGAAGCTCCCCAGGACGTCTTTGAGGAAGACAAGCTGGCGTGGCTGAAAAAAGATCTAAACGCGCTTATTCAGACTCTGGTGCTGGGCGGAGTTGCGGCGCTAGCTGTTCTTCTGGTCATCCGTCCGCTGGTGGCGCGCGCGATTGAATCGGCCGAAGCCGCACGCCGCGACGAGGAAATGGAAATGGCAAGTCTGGCCGCGCCTTCCGTAGCGGCACAACTGGCGGGCCGTGGGCAAATTGAAGAAGAGGAAGAAGAAGAGCCCGAAGAAGAAATGATTAAAGTGGAGCGAATAGAGGGCAAAATCAAATCTTCCACTTACCGTAAGATTAACAATATGATCGAAAAGTACCCCGAAGAGAGTCTGCAAATCATCAGGCAATGGATTAACCCCGTAATGTGAGAGTAAGGCGATGGCTCCCCCTCCCGTAAGAAGCGATGACCGTAAGGATGATTACCGGAAGCTGACGGGCTCGCAGCGTGCAGCGATTCTACTCATGTCCATTGAAGAGGAAACCGCGACTAAAATCCTCAATATGATGGAAGAAGAGGAGATCAAAGAAATCTCAAGCACCATGGCTTCGCTTGGCACGGTCAGCGCCGATACCGTTGAGCGACTCTATATCGACTTTGTCGAGTCCATGTCGAATGCGGGAGCGATTATCGGCTCCTACGACACCACCGAACGGCTACTCCTCAAAGCACTCGGCAAAGAGCGAGTGGACAGCATCATGGAAGACATCCGTGGTCCTGCCGGTCGCACTACCTGGGATAAACTTGGCAACGTCAATGAGGAAATACTGGCCGCATATCTTAAAAACGAATATCCACAGACCATCGCCCTGGTATTATCCAAAGTGAAGCCCGAACATACTGCTAAAGTCCTCTCCGTATTGCCGGATGAATTGGCGATGGAAGTCATGATGCGAATGCTGAGTATGGATTCGGTGAAGAAGGAAGTCCTTGATGGTATTGAGCGCACCATGCGCAATGAGTTCATGAGCAACCTCGCTAAAACTCAGCGCCGCGACACGCATGAGGTCATGGCCGAAATCTTCAACAATTTCGACCGCAACTCGGAAGCAAAATTCATGGACATGCTTGAAAAACGCCACGCCGAGACGGCCGAGCGCATCCGCAACCTAATGTTTACTTTCGAGGACCTCATCAAGATCGACGCTCAGGGCATTCAGCAGGTCATGCGCGTGGTAGCGAAAGAAAAACTGGCGACCGCCCTCAAAGGCGCATCCGAAGAAATCAAGGAACTATTCCTCAAAAATATGTCCGAACGCGCGTCCAAGCTCCTCAAAGAGGATATGGAGACCATGGGTCCTGTGCGCCTCAAGGATGTAGATGAGGCACAGATGTCCATCGTCGTCGCTGCCAAAGATCTGGCCGCCAAAGGCGAGATTGTCATTGCCGGCGATAGTGCCGAAGAACAACTTATCTATTAGGGAAATTATGCGTATTCAACGCTATGATAGTTTAAAACTGCGCGATTTTCGCTTGCCGTACATAGAATTACGGCAGGACGCAGAAGCTGCGCCATTAGAAGTACCACCCCCGCCACCGACCTTCAGCCTTGAAGAAATGGAGGCCGCCAAAGCCAGTGCTCAAAAAAAAGGTTATGATGAAGGAATGGCCGCAGGCCTCGCTCAAACGGCTACCGAACAAGCCAAACGCAACGACGCAACCCGCGCACTAATGGAGCAGATGGCGCGCGAATTTCAAACTTTGCAGGCAGGTTATGATGCGCTTTTAATGCAGCAAGGTAAGGAAGTTTCTCAGCTCGTCTCCCTCATTGCCCGCCAGATCGCAGGCGATGCGCTTGATCGCCGCAGCCATCTGATGATTGAGGCAATGATTGCACGCTGTCTGCCCAGTGTGCTTCTTAAGCCGCGCGTTGTAGTGGAAGTGCATGCTGATATGCTCGATCAGGTGCAGGGGCAGATAATCACGTTATTCCGTGAAGCGTCGTACGACGGTGATTTCATCGTGCGTGCCGGAGCACAAATTGCCAAACACGACCTGCGAGTGGACTGGCTTTCGGGCTATGCCGAACGCAACACCGAAGCCTTGTGGCAGGAAGTTAACCGCCTGCTTCAGGAAGTCTCAATTGAGCTCACGACAAAGCAAGAACCCCCTTCACCCACGCATTAAGAAACGAGGATTTTATGGTAGATGCAGTCACACCGGAGACGAATACACCCTTAGGTGAAAATACCGAAGGCAATATCACGCTGGAAGCAGTAAGCGATATTCCTGTTCAGATTTCCGTGGTTTTGGGCAAGACCAGTATGCAGGTACAGCAATTGCTAAAACTCGGGCGTGGCGCGGTAGTGGAGCTGGACCGCAAGGTTGGCGAACCGGTCGATATTTTTGTTAATAACCGCCTTGTCGCACGCGGTGAGGTAGTAGTGGTCGAAGATAAAGTTGGGGTCACGATGACGGAAATCATCAAAGCGGAGAAATAAATAATACAAAAAAATGCTTTGAAAATAACGAATAGCATTTCGCTTGAACGAAATAGCGGAGGAGGTTTGACATGCGTTTATTGATTGTGGGTGACCTCGAAGGACAAATCGGCACGGCCAGCCGCATCGCCCGAGAACATGGCGCCAAAGTCGCACAAGTTGCGGATATTGACGGTGCTTATGCCATGCTGTGCGACGGCCAGGGGGCGGATATCATCATGATTGAGGTACATCAGGATATTGCACGCTTCATCGGGATGCTGGAGCGCGAACGCATCAGCGTACCTCTTGTGGCCTGCGGCATTCAGGCGGACGTAAAACTCGCTACCGCCGCGATTAAGGCAGGCGCAAAAGAATATGTGCCGCTGCCACCGGATGAAGAACTGATCGCCGCCGTGCTCGAAGCTATTGCTGAAGAAAGCCACTCCGTCATCCATGGCTCGGACGTCATGCGACGGGTACTTGCAACCGCCGAACAAATCGCGCAGTCCGACGCCAGCGTGCTTATTACTGGCGAATCGGGCACAGGTAAGGAAATCATTGCCCGTTATATCCATCGTAAAAGTCCGCGCGCGACTAAACCCTTTATCTCGGTCAACTGCGCGGCGATCCCAGAGCATCTGCTCGAATCCGAGCTTTTTGGCCATGAAAAAGGTGCCTTCACTGGCGCCCAGGCGCGACGTATCGGTAAGTTCGAGGAAGCCAGCAATGGCACGCTCCTACTTGACGAAATCAGCGAAATGGATATCCGCCTGCAATCGAAATTATTGCGCGCGATTCAAGAGCGCGAAATTGACCGCGTGGGCGGCACTAAGCCTATCAAGGTCAATCTTCGGATCCTGGCTACGTCCAATCGCGATCTAGAGAGCGAAGTCAAGCGTGGCACTTTTCGCGAGGATTTATATTTCCGTCTTAACGTCATCAGCATTCACCTACCCCGCCTGACGGAGCGGCTGGATGATGTGTCGCCGCTCGCGGAATTTTTTATTGATAAATACTCTAAAGCTAACGGTCTGCCGCCACGCAAATTGACGGCAGAAGCGATTAGCAAACTCAAATCCTATCCCTGGCCGGGCAATGTGCGCGAACTCGAAAATATCATGCACCGCAGCGTGCTGATGGCACAGGGCAACGCGATTGATGCTAACGCGATTCTACTCAAAAATATTAGTGCTACGCCGCCCACCTTTGTGAGCAATGACTCCGCCCCACCGCGCGAGGTGACCACCGCGAAGCCCGAGCCGAGCGTCACCCCCAAGCGCAGTGATCTGATTGGCCGTACTGTGGGCGAAGTCGAGCGCGAGTTGATTCTCGATACACTTGATCACTGCCTCGGTAATCGCACCCAGGCGGCTCAGATCTTAGGTATTTCCATCCGTACGCTGCGTAATAAACTGAAGCAATACAGCGAAGAAATGGAAACAAGAACCGGCACGGGCGGATATTAATGAGGTTCAATTTTCATCCTGAAGGAGCCGTAGGGCATGGCTGAAGGAGCACCAGAGCCAAAAGGGCGAATCAGCCTACCGCGGATGAATCTGCCGGGCATGCGCCGCAGCGCCCAGAAAACCGCGCTACGCAGCGATATTCTCTTTGCCCTGGGCATTATCGGGATTCTGATGGTGCTCGTTTTTCCAGTGCCGCCCTGGCTGTTAGATTTGCTACTCAGCATATCCTTCACCGTCTCGGTTCTGATTCTAATGACGGTACTTTTCGTCAATAAACCTCTCGACATGAGTTCATTTCCAACCATTCTTCTAGTGGCAACCTTGTTGCGACTAGCCCTGAATATCGCCACCACCCGACTGATTCTCGCCCACGGCCATGATGGCCCGGCAGCCGCAGGTCATGTAATTCAGGCCTTTGGCAATTTCATCACTGAAGGTTCGGTGCTGATTGGTGCAATTATTTTCGGCATTCTGACTATTATCAATTTTATTGTAATAACCAAGGGCTCCGGGCGCATCGCCGAAGTCTCCGCCCGCTTCTCACTCGATGCCATGCCCGGTAAGCAGATGGCGATTGACGCTGATCTATCTGCCGGCATGATTGACGAGAAAGAAGCTAAGCGGCGACGCAAGGAACTCGAAGACGAAAGCGGATTTTTTGGCGCGATGGATGGAGCAAGTAAATTCGTGCGCGGTGATGCAATTGCGGGATTGCTCATCACTTTCATCAACCTGATTGGCGGCATGATCATCGGTATTGTCGTCAATGATCTGACCTTCTCAGAGGCGCTCGATACCTACACCAAACTGACGATTGGCGACGGGTTGGTGTCGCAGATTCCCGCCCTCATCGTCTCGACTGGTGCAGGGATGCTGGTGACCAAAGCCGGAGTGGACGGTTCCTCCGACAAGGCCGTACTAGGCCAGTTATCGCGGATGCCCGCACCCATCGGCGTCACTAGTTTTCTGCTCATGGGGTTTGCACTCTTGCCCGGTATTCCATTTGCACCGTTTTTCGTGCTGTCATTAGTAACGGCCTATATCGCCTACACCATGCATAAAACCAATAAGGTAGCAGCCATGGCCGCTGGACTTGCGCCCGGAACCACACCGCCACGTCCGGGAGAGTCGGCTGCTTCCGCGGGTCAACCGACGGCGCCGACAGAGGAAAAAATCAGTGACACACTGCATATTGACAGTTTGCGGCTGGAACTGGGTTATGGACTGCTGCCGCTTATCAATTACCAGAAAGGACATCGGCTGACTGAACAGATCAAGGCGCTGAGGAAGCAGATCGCTCGGGAATATGGGTTCGTCATGCCGCCAGTGAGGATTCAGGATAACATGCAACTTCCCGCCAACACCTATGTACTGAAAGTGAAAGAGGTGGAAACCGCGCGGGGCGATATCCGACCTGACATGCTGCTCATCATGGACCCTACAGGCGGAAAAATCAATCTTCCGGGCGAGGAAACAACGGAGCCAACCTTTGGTCTTCCCGCCATGTGGGTGACGGATAATTACCGCGAGGAAGCTCTTTTTCGGAATTTCACGGTTGTCGATCCGCCCACTGTCGTCACCACGCACCTGACCGAAATCATCAAGGAAAACATGGCTGAACTGCTATCCTATGCGGAGACGCAGAAACTGCTCGATGATTTGGGCAAGGAAGAACAGAAACTCATCAGCGAGGTCATTCCCTCGCAGATTTCAGTCAGCGGTGTCCAGCGGGTGCTGCAGAATTTACTGGCCGAGCAGATTTCCATTCGTGACCTCTCGACCATTATGGAAGCTGTCGCAGAAGCCTCGCGCGTGACGCAGAATGTGCAGCTTGTCACCGAACATGTGCGGATGCGACTTGCGCGCCAGATCAGCCATGCCAATACCAACGAGGAAGGCTATATTCCCATCCTTGCCATGTCACCGGCCTGGGAGCAGGCGTTCATCGAATCTCTCTCGGGCGAAGGCGACGAGAAAATACTTTCTATGGCGCCCAGCCGGATTCAGGAATTCATCACATTAGTGCGTGCGAAATTTGATCATCTGGCCGTCCAGGGCGAGTTGCCGGTATTGCTCACCAGCCCCACCATCCGCCCCTATGTACGCTCGATCATTGAACGCTTTCGGGCGCAGACCATTGTCATCTCGCAAAATGAAATCTACTCGCGTGCGCGCATTAAAACGGTCGGCCAGCTATGAAAATGAAGCAGATTACCGCGAAAAATATGCAGGAAGCGCTTGAACTCGCGCGTCAGCAACTGGGCGAGAACGCGGTACTTCTTCAGTCGCGCAAGGCCGCGGGTAATGCCGGCATCACCGTGACCTTTGCAGTTGAGCCTGAGAGTGATGGGCCGCCTGTGGGAGCGGAGGCCAAGCACCCTGCCCTGCCTCTGCTTGAGCGGGTATTGCATTTTCATCGTATCGATGAACCGATGCTCAGCCGCCTGCAAATGGCAGGCGCTTCAACGCGCGTGGGAAATGCCTCACCGTTTGAAGCGGCACAAACAATGCTCGCGCAGGCCCTTGAAAAAACGTTTGAGTTCGCACCCTTGTCAGAAGCGGCATCACCGCCCACGAAAGCAACCATGCTGATAGGAATGCATGGCGTTGGCAAAACTACAGCTATTGCCAAACTCGCGACCATGCTGGCGCTCCTCAACCGCCCGATGGTGTTAATCTCGACCGATGGCGACCGCTTTGGCGGTACGGATGCGCTTGCGAGCCTCGCACGAATTCTGAACGTGCCATTTCATGTCGCAACCAACCGCAATGATCTTAAAGCCCTGCTCAAGGGAACCGTGCCGAATGCCCATGTATTGATTGATAGTGCGGGGGTGAATATCTATGAATTTTCTGCGCTCAAAAACCTTGGCGAGTTAGCGGGACTGCAGCAGGTGGAACCAGTGCTCGTCGCCGCCGCCGGGATGGATGCGGCCGAGTCGCTCGAAATGGCGAGTGTTTTTTCATTTTTACCCATCACCCGCCTTATCATTACCCGCAGCGATGCTGCGCGGCACTGGAGTGGTATTTTCTCGGCCATGACACATCACGCTTATCGGCTTGCCAATATGAGCAGCAGCGCCAGCCCCGCCGATCCCTGCCAACCCATGACCCCACAACTCCTCGCCGCCCGGATGATGACCGCCGAGCGGGAACGCCTGACCCAGTAAGGAACCCAAATCATGAACGCACCCGCACTGCAATCTGCGCCTCGATCTGCTGAAAACATTATTGCTGTCGCCTCGGGCAAGGGCGGAGTGGGTAAGACCTGGTTTTCGATTACACTCGCCCATTTATTTGCTCGTTCCGGGCGTCGCACCCTATTGTTTGATGGTGACATTGGTCTTGCCAATGTCGATGTGCAGCTGGGACTAACACCAGTGCGCGATCTGGGTGCGGTGTTCTCCGGCAACTGCAGCTTGAAGGAAGCCATCACCCATTATCCTGAAGGCAGGTTTGATATTCTGGCCGGCCGCTCCGGCTCGACCAGCATGGCAAGTCTTGGGTTGACTAAATTGCAGCCAGTGGGTGAGCAGCTTCTGGTACTGGCGAAGGAGTATGATCAGGTCATCATTGATCTGGGCGCGGGGATTGAACAGCATGTGCAATTCATGGCAGCACTCGCGCAGAAAATCATCGTCGTCGTTATTGACGAGCCAACCTCAATGACGGACGCCTATGCCTTTATCAAACTCTGCATCAGCCGCGAACAGGCGCCACATGTGCAGATCGTGGTCAATCAGGCCGCGTCCCAGAAAGAGGGCGAAAAAACCTATGCAACCATCAGTCGCGCGACGAGCAATTTTCTTAAATTCACCCCGCCGCTCTTAGGCATCATCCGCAAAGACAATAAAGTAAAAGACGCGATTCGTCAGCAAAGCTCGCTGATTGAAACCGCACCCTTCACCACCGCTGCTTCAGACGCTGCAACGATTTCGATTAAACTCCTCAAAAAGGAATAAGGACGGATTCCCATGCAGAATCCCGTTATCCCCCCGGTGAATACGGCGATCACGATCCAGCCGCTTGCCAACGCTGTTGCCAGCCGCGAAGGCTCAATTCCCCCCGCTCTCCAAGGTTTAGCGGTTGGGGCACTGGTCAAGGGATTTGTTGTCAACCGCGATGCGGCGAAGAATCCGATTCTACGAACGCCCCAAGGCGATCTAATCGTTAAAAGTGAAATTTTTCTGAAAACCGGAAGTGACGTCGTGGTGCGGGTAGATCCAGCACAGCCCACCGCTGCCAGAATCATCAGTATCGATGGACAAACGCCTCAGGAATATGCGTTGCAACTGCTGCCTGCGTTGCCTGCGAGCGACCAGATTCTTACCTCCTCGCTTCTCGCACGATCTTATGCTGCACCCACGAACGCAGCGTCCGCAAGCGGTGAAAAACCGGTAAACACACTGACTATTGAGGGCGTGCTTATTACGCCCGTAAAATTCGCACCAGATTTTCTGCAGCCCGCCATCCAGGCACGCTTCAGCAAAATCCTGACCACCTTGCTGCCGGATGTCCCCTTGAGCGTTACCCTCACTGGCACGGTCTATCCGCAACCTGCCGCCACCGGTATCTCGACACCGACCGAACTTTTGCTGGTGCAGCCCTTTGTGCCGCCCTCGCCACGGGCATTTATCCCTAATCCTGCTCCGCCAATCGCGGGTATGCCGCAACCAATTTCACCCGAGATTCCTACCCCGCTGCTGAATGCCGCTCCTGTGCAGCCATTTACACCGCCCTCGCCGCAAGCATTCATTCCAACTCCCGCTGCTCCAATTGGAGGTACGCCGCAACCTATTTTGCCCGAAATTCCTGCCCCACTGCAAAATGCCGCGCCAGTGCAGACGGAAAGCCCAAAACCTACAACGACAATGCCCCAGCCGCCGACCTCCTCATCCACGCTCATGAATCAAATCTCACTGCCGTCAACAGCGCTGCCGATGACGACGACTTCACCGCCGGAGAGAATCGCGAACATTTCCACTGCCGCGACGGCAACCCCGTTATTGCCAACGGCACTTGCCGCTTCGCCCAATCTCCAAGGTGTTCAGCCCGTGCCAAAGCCGATGCCCGAATCTTTTGTACCTGCGGCAAGACCAATCAACAATACAGCACCCAATGCCGCGCCGAATACAGCGATGTTGAATTATCCCCTCCCCGCGTTTCCGCAAGCGGAGAATCCAGATTCCATCATTCCCGAAATTCCGCAACAGGCACGTACAGCAGCGGCTCGAATCGCAGCGGATCCAGCCTGGATACGAGAAGAAATTACCCGCCTCGTCTCCACGCAAACCCTAAATCCGCCAGTACTCCCGCCAGGTGTTGCGCCTTCATTCCAGATGCTTAAAGCCGAAGTCATCGGTCATGATACCAGCGGCGCCAGCTTCGTGCAGACAGCGCTTGGTACGCTCTACATCAAAACCGCGCACCCCCTGCCGAGCGGCACGCAACTCACCCTGGACCTCGCGCCTGCCCCCATCACCGCCACGCAAACAGGCAGCATCGCCTTACTGCCTGAATCACTTGATGCCTTCACTTATCTGGCCCGCGAATGGAAAAGTATGAAGGAAGTGTTCGCCACCCTGATAACGATCGACCCATCGCTGGCGGCGGCACTGGCTGAGCGCGTCCTGCCCAAGGCGCATAGCCGGCTGAGCAATGAAATGCTTTTTTTTCTGGCCGCCATTAAAAAAGGTAATGTTGATGAATGGCTGGGCAAGAGCGCGCGCGATCTTCTCGCCGAACGTGCACCCGAGGCACTGGGACGACTTTCCCGCGAATTTACGCAGTTACAACAATCCCTCGCCGAGCCCGCCGCGCAAGGCTGGACGGGATTGGTGATTCCTTTTCTAAGTCAGGGACAGATTCAGCAGATGCGGCTTTTTTTGAGACAGGACGATGACAGCACAACCGCCAGTGCCAGCAAAGACGGCCAGCGTTTCGTAATCGAACTCGACCTATCTTCTCTGGGCGATATGCAGTTGGACGGATTTGTTAAAACCGGTGGGGCCACCAAAGAATTTGATCTGATCGTGCGTTCAGCGCGCCACCTGCCCGAGAATGTAAGCCAGGGAATTCGCCAGATTTTTGAGCAAGGCCTGGCAATTACGGGGATGCGCGGTTATGTCGGATTCCAAGAAGGCCGCGAGCATTTTTTAACTCCTTTAAGCAGCACCAAAGGCGATGCAGCTGATAGCACGAGGTCGATCTTTGCCTAGCCAGAGTTACTTATAGAAAACCCTGCCGATACCTTACGAATTGCATTATGCGTCAATAACGTCAATACCCAGTATTATGAACGTTTTTTAATCTTCCGATCATCTTTAAATCATATTGAGGCGGATAGGCTTAGCCCATGATTAAGATACTCCTCAGCATGGTTGCATTATTTGGCTTTTCCGCTTGCCAATCTGCCGGACTTTACCTCGCGAATCTTCCGAATGACACGGATGGGTTTGAGGTCAAAACCGACCTGGAATACGGAAAAAAACCATGGCAGAAACTTGATGTTTATTGGCCAAAGTCGCGCCACAAAAAATCTCCGGTCAAGGTGTTTTATTATGGCGGCAGCTGGGTAAAAGGGAGTAAAAATGACTATGCGTTTGTGGCGAATCGCTTTGTGCAGCACGGCTATATCGTTGTTATACCCGATTATGTGAAGTACCCGGAGGCTGTTTATCCGGCTTTTGTAGAAGATGCCGCCGAGGTCACGCATTGGCTTGATCAAAATATCGACATAATCGGCGGCGATCGCGAGCAGATCCATCTGGTAGGACATTCAGCAGGTGCACATATCGCTGCGATGCTGATTGCTAATGAACAATTTCTTGAGAATTACGCGCTGAGTCCCAACTTCTATCGTTCATTCATTGGCATTTCAGGGCCTTACTCCTTTACTCCTGAAACCGAGCGCTATCGTGCTATTTTTGGGCCAAAAGAGAATGAGCCCTTGATGCAGGCAGACCGATTTATAAGCGGTAACGAACCGCCCATGTTACTGCTTCACGGAAACTTAGATTTTCTGGTCAACACATCAAACATGGAGAAGCTCGCCGCAGCAGTTAAAAATAAGGGAGGAAGCGTTAAAACTGTCTCCTATAGTAGTCTTGGGCATTTATCTATAATTGGCAGTTTTTCCGATAGTTTTCCCTTCGGCAATACGGTGGAACGCGATATGATCGCCTTTATGAAGAACCCGAAGTAATCATTATCAAGTAGCGTAGTCCATGAGATGCTGGGGGATGACTCGTGCTATGAGGTTCGATGTTCGCAAGTAAAGCCCAAGCCCGGCTTGACGCTTAGCGATGACGGATGTAGCTAGAACCTATGCCATCTTCTGCCCACGCAGCCACGCCCTCTGCCTCTGCCTCCTTGAAGACGCTGCGCCGTCTGGTGGAACTGGACATGGCGCGGGTGAATCAACTCATTACACAAAACGTCAAAAGCGACATCACTCTTATCAGCGACCTCGCCACCCATATTGTCGCCGCCGGCGGTAAGCGCATCCGCCCCTCGCTCACGTTGGCGGCGGCCGCGCTTTGTGGGTATACGGGCGACCGCCATATCCGCCTTGCCGCCTGTGTTGAGTTCATTCACACAGCCACCTTACTACATGACGACGTCGTTGATGCCAGCGCGCTACGTCGGGGCGAAGCAACGGCCAATGCGTTATGGGGAAATAAATCCAGCGTGCTGGTGGGCGATTTCCTGCTTAGCCGCGCTTTTCAGTTAATGGTGGCAGATGGCACGATTGACGTTCTCACTATTCTCTCCAACGCCGCGGCTACCATATCCGCCGGTGAAGTTCAGCAACTAATGGTCAGTCATGATCTTGGCATTTCCGAATCCGTCTATCTCGAAGTAATCGGCGCGAAAACGGCGGCACTATTTGCCGCCGCCTCGGAACTGGGCGCGGTGGTCGCGGACAAGCCTCAGCAGCGCGAATCGCTGCGCCAGTTCGGTTATGCACTGGGAATGGCGTTTCAACTGATTGACGACGCGCTCGACTATCAAGCGCAAGAAAAAGATCTCGGCAAGGCCATCGGTGATGATTTTCGTGACGGGAAAGTGACCCTGCCAGTGATGATCGCATACCGCGAAGGCAATGCCGAGGCGCGGGCATTCTGGGAAGAATGTCTCGCGGATTCCAGCGCACTCTGCGCCGCCGATTTACAGCGGGCGCAGCAACTGATTCACGCCAGTTCAGGTCTGGATTATACCCATCAACTCGCCGTCAGATATGGCCGTCAAGCGCAGGCCGCTCTGGTTGAATTTCCACCCGGCCTCGCCCGCGAAGCGTTAGCAGAGACGGTAGAATTCTGTATTGAGCGACGCTACTGAACTACTCAGCAATCAGGCCTTTTTCGCGGTAATAACGCTCCGCCCCGGGGTGAAGTGGTGCGGTCAGGCCGGCGGACATCATGGTGTCGCGATTGAGGGTCGCGAACACAAAATGCAGAGTTTTGAAATCCTCAAAGCTATCCATCACGCTTTTGACCAGCTGATAGACCACCTCCGGATCGGCCTTCTCGGTTGTCACCAGCGTGGCCTTGATCCCAAAAGTCGGGACATTCTCCGCGTTGTTCTTATACATACCGCCGGGAATAGCCGTGCGGGCGTAATAGGGGGATTGTTCGAGCAGCGCATCCACCTGCTTGCCTTCAACCGGAATCAGCGCCGCGCCGCAGTTAGAGGTCACCTCCTGAATCAAGCCATTGGGATGACCGGCGGCAAAAACCATTGCATCTATCGTTCCATCGCAAAGTGCTTTGGCGGCTTCATTTGGCTTGAGTTCTGAAATGGCGGCAAAGCTAGCGCGATTCCAGCCATAGCGTTCCATCAAATTTTCCATGATGTCACGCATCCCCGAACCGGGATTACCAATATTTACTCTTTTGCCCACCAGATCGCTGAAACTGCGGATATTGCTGCCCCCACGCACCGCGACAGTAAACATTTCACTGTGGAGCGAGAATACCGAGCGCAGCTCGCTGAAGGCCGGGCCATCATCAAAAATGCCCGTACCCCGATAGGCGTTATACTGCCAGTCGGACTGAACGATTGCAAAAGTTAAATCCCCGTCACGCAGCGCATGAAGGTTATAGACCGAGCCACCCGTCGATTCCACGAAGCATCGAATGCCATGTTCCTTGCGGCCCCGATTTAAAAGGCGACAAATGGCGCCGCCCGCCGGATAATATACACCCGTCACCGCGCCCGTGCCAATTGTTACCGTTTTTTCCTGGGCCACGGCCGAAGCGGGAAGCCCAAGCCATAAACACGACGCCACCATGAGTGAGGCGACAAGCACAGAGCGACATACAAAATTCATAAAAATTCCTAACGCAGGCGATTAATATAATCTGTCCAGTAACGCTCCAGCTTGTGCATGTTAGCATTGGTTTCCGTCAAGAGTGCAAGGCCAGGGGATAATTGACCGATTTCCTGCACGTTACGCTCGAACAACGCATCCACTTGATCGACTAATTTCAGACCCTTTTCAGAGAGACTGACGCGGGTAGAGCGTTTGTCATGGGGTGATTTCTCCTGCACCAAGTAACCATTCTCCACGAGGTTTTTAACGTTATAGGAGACATTCGTACCCAGATAATAGCCACGATTAGTAAGCTCCCCCACCGTCAACTGGTCGCGCCCAATGTTGTAGAGAATCAGGGTCTGGACGTTGTTGATGTCTTCGAACTTGTGTTTATCAAGTTCGGTTTTCACTACGTCCAGAAAGCGCCGATGCAGGCGTTCAATCAGCAAAATAGTATCAAGATAAATCTGTTTCAAGCAACTCTCCTTTAGCGGGTTTTTAAATTCATGCCATAGCTCGCAACGTTAATCAAGCAATGCGGGATTGGATACTAAACGAACATGTACGGTCGTACCCTTGCCCTTTTCACTTTTGATAGTAATCTTACCGTGATGCAATTCCACCAGCTTGTGAGTAAGCGGAAGACCCAGCCCCGCGCCTTGATATTTTCGGTTCAGGTCGGAATCCGCCTGCGCGAAATTATGGAAGGCTACTTTCACTTCTTCGGCCGTCATTCCAACACCAGTATCTACTATCTCAATTATAAAATAATGCACCCCATTCACCCCCGCCTCTGCCCAGGCACGGACTGTCACCTGGCCACCGGGATCGGTGAACTTCACTGCATTGGACAGCAAGTTCAACAGGATCTGAAGAATCCGCACCTTATCGGCTACCAGCCGTGGCATTTTCTCGGCAACCTCGAGGGTAATAGTCACCCCACCTTCGCGCGCCCGCCCGGCGACCATATGCACCGCCTTGTCAATAACGCGCGACAGCAAAACCTGTTCGTAATGAATGGTAAGTTTTCCCGCCTCGGCGCGGCTTAAATCGAGCACGTCATTGATAATCGTGAGCAGATGTTGGCCGGAATCATGAATGTCACGCGCATATTCGAAAGTTTTTTCCGGTGAAAGCTGCCCATGCTGCTGGTCCTTGATCATGGTGGAAAAGCCCAAAATCGCATTAAGCGGGGTACGTAGTTCATGGCTGATATTTGCCAGAAACTGTGATTTCGCAACGTTCGCAGCCTCAGCCAACTGACGGGCTTTTTCGATTTCCACGGTTTTACGCAGCAACTTACCGTCGCGATCTTCAATCTCACGCAGCATGGCATTAAACGAATCAATCAGCGCGCCAATCTCTCGCGGCACAGCCATCAAGGGGCCTGGCGTCACCCGCAGCGAAAAATCCTTATAAAGCGAGACGCGCTGAGCCGTATTGGAAATCTGACGCACGGGACGCAGCAGAATGACTTTTAGGCGCTGAATAAAAAGAAAACTTACCGCAATAAAGAAGAGCACCGCCGCCAGCACCGCCAAAACAAGCGCCTGAAAATGGTAAAATACCGAAGGCAAATCGACCATGAGCCATAGTGTGGCACGCTCAGTCGCACCAGCAGAAACAAACCTCAACGGATAACGCAGCGCCACCGAAGACCAGTTATTTTCCAGCGTCTGAAATTGTTGGAGGCACTGCTCGCCGGAAATTTCGCCTTTGCCGCGCTGCCAGCCCGAGAGCATCGTGCCGCCTTGGCGCTCCAGACAGATAACCTGCAATTGCGGATTCGCCATCATCGGCTGCAATGCCAGGGTGAAGATCTTCGGACTCGCTTCTACCCCCTGGTTAAAGAAAGAATCAAACATCTGCGCCTGCATAGTCATTTCGCGCAGGGCATTCTGGCGCAGATAGGACGTGCCAATGAAAAACAACACTACCAACAATAAGCCAAGCAGCATCAGGCTGAGGAAAAGAACGCCGCGCTGCATCCATTGCTGTACCGACAAGCTCATGGTGTTGGTTATAATCATCCACGCACTGAGCTTCTAGCAAAAACGCCAAAACAACCCATAATGCAGTCACTTCTTCACTCTTCGTTACATAATATAACGATTGCGAGGCATAAGGGCAGATGCTATCGCATCGAACCAGTATTGCGAGGTTCGATTGCATGTGCGGTATTATCGGCATCACAGGAAAGACGCCAGCGGCAGGGCTTCTGCTCGCGGCGCTTGAGCGGCTGGAATATCGCGGCTATGATTCAGCGGGAATGGCGACGATCGTAAATGGTAGAATCGAACGTCGCCGCGCTGAGGGTAAACTCAAAAATCTTGCTGATTTGCTCGAGAAAGAACCACTCATGGGCACGACCGGCATCGGCCACACGCGCTGGGCTACCCATGGCGCACCAAATGAAACTAACGCCCATCCCCACGCCACCGCCGAAGTCGCGGTGGTGCATAATGGCATTATCGAAAATTTCCACACGCTCAAGGCCGAGCTTGAGTCCAGAGGTTGCCGCTTCATCAGCCAGACCGACACCGAAGTCATCCCCCACCTTATCACCGACCTGTTGCATCAGGGTAAAACCCCGCATGAAGCGGTGGCGGCCTGCCTGCGGAGGCTGGAAGGCGCGTTTGCACTGGGGATTATTTTTTCCGCAACACCGGATACGCTTTATGCCGCACGGCGCGGTGCGCCGCTTGCGATTGGTTTTGGTGACGGCGCAACCTATCTTGGGTCAGACGCAGTGGCGCTGGCGCCACTGAGCCGAAAAATCTGTTATCTCGACGAGGGCGATTGGGCCAGAATCACGCCAGAAGGCGCGGTAATTTTCGACGTGAACGATAAGGAAGTCACCCGCACCATCAAGGTGACAGCCATGACCGGAGCGGCCATCGGCAAGGGCGATTACCGCCATTATATGCAGAAGGAAATTTTCGAGCAGCCCACCGTCATCGGTGAAACCCTGAATGTGCACTACAACCCGAACACTTCGCGCATCACCCTGCCGCCCCTGCCGTTTGCACTTAAAGATATCACGCGCGTCACCCTCGTCGCCTGCGGGACGTCGTACTACGCCGGATTAGTGGCACGGTACTGGATTGAATCACTGGCCAAAATCTCTGTGGATATCGACGTGGCGTCCGAATTCCGCTACCGCGAGCCGGTCATGGCGAGGGGCGGGCTGACGATCGCCATCTCGCAATCAGGCGAAACGGCGGATACGCTGGCAGCGATGAAATATGCCGCTGGTCAGGGACAGCCCACCGTCGCCGTTATCAATGTCCCCGAAAGCAGTATGGCGCATGCGGCCTCGGCTATACTTGAAACCCATGCCGGGCCAGAAATTGGCGTCGCCTCAACCAAAGCCTTCACCACGCAGTTAACGGTGCTCGCCTGTTTCGCAATCGCGCTGGCTGAAGCACGCGGTACGATTGACCCAGCGGAAATCGCCCGTCTCACCCATGCGCTTGCGGAAGTGCCTGCGCGGGTGAGTGAAATCCTCCATCATGACGAGGCAATTCAGGCACTCGCCGGCCGCATTCAGCATGCGCGCGACATGCTTTTTATTGGCCGCGGCACGTCTTACGCAATCGCACTTGAAGCCGCGCTTAAGATGAAGGAAATCTCCTACATTCATGCCGAGGGCTACGCAGCAGGAGAAATGAAACATGGGCCAATCGCGCTGATCGATGAATCCGTGCCTGTGATTGCAATCGCGCCCAGTGATGGCTGGTTTGAAAAAACCGCCAGTAACATTCAGGAAGCTGCCGCACGCGGAGGGAAAATCGTCGCACTAGGGGATAGTGACGGGGTGAAAGCGCTTGGGGATATTGTGACCGAAAGCATCACCCTGCCCAAGGTTCACCCCTTTGTGGCGCCGATACTTTACGCCGTGCCGGTGCAATTGCTGGCCTACCACACCGCCGTGCTGAAAGGTACAGACGTAGATCAGCCGCGCAACCTCGCCAAGTCAGTGACGGTGGAGTAAGGCGGGGACCGGAAGCCTGAAGCGCAAAAGAAGGCGAACCGGTTTGGCTCAGTGACTTCACTTCTATCGCTTTCCTCATCACTGCCGATGGGCGCTGAATTCTTGGGGCTTCTGCGTTTTGAACTCACGCCACTTCTACATAATCGGCGAGCATTTTTTTGATGCCGGCATGTTTGAAAGCAATCTGCAGATGGTCGCCCTCGACACCCAGCACCACGCCATAACCGAATTGCTCGTGCTTCACCCGCACACCCTTGCGTAGCGCCGCTAGCGGGGTTTCGGGGACGGGCGTAACCCGCCCCGCCAGAATCATTGCCGCTTCTTTTTGGAACAATTGCGGCCCCGAAGCACGCTGGGCGTAAGGCCCACCATCCATCAATTCAACCACGTCCTCGGGTAATTCCGTCAGGAACCGCGATGGCAGCGAGGATTGCCATTGATTATAAATGCGCCGGTTGGCAGCGTGGCTGATGGTCAGATGTTTGCGCGCCCGGGTGATACCCACATAAGCAAGCCTACGCTCCTCCTCCAATCCGCGTGCACCCATCTCATCGAGCGTGCGCTGCGAAGGAAACAAACCCTCCTCCCAGCCAGTCAGAAATACCGCATCGAATTCTAGGCCCTTGGCGGCATGGAGCGTCATGATGCTGACCATTGCCTCAGCCGCTTGCGCCGCACCCTCTGTCACCAGGCCGACATGTTCGAGAAAACTGTCGAGATCCTTAAATTCCCCGAGTGCGCGCACCAACTCGCGCAAATTTTCGATACGACCGGCAGCCTCGGGCGAATTATCCGACTGCCACATGGCGCGGTAGCCAGACTCTTCAAGCATCAGATCGGCCAATTCACCCACTGTTTTTTCCTGTGTCAAACTTCGCCAATGATCAAATCGAGCGAGCAAACCACCCAATGTCTGGGCGGTTTTGCCTTTGATGGCATGGCTTGACAGTAACTGCGTGAGCGCTTGATAAAGCGAACAATTCCCCGCCCGTGCCGCTTGATGCAACTGTTCAAGCGTGGCCTTGCCAATGCCGCGCTTGGGCGTGTTGATGATACGCTCAAACGCCAGATCGTCATGCGGCTGATGGATGATCCTCAGATAAGCCACCGCGTCGCGAATCTCGAGGCGCTCGTAAAAGCGTAAGCCGCCAATAACACGGTAGGGAATGGCAAGCGTCAGGAACCGTTCCTCAAAAGCGCGGGTCTGATAGCCCGCCCGCACCAGCACCGCCATCTGCGCGAGGGAAATTCCGTCGCGCTGATAGGCTTCGATCTCCTCGCCCACAAAACGCGCTTCCTCGGCATCGTCCCAAACCGATTTCACCCGCAGGAGCGCGCCGCCCTCGCCTTCCGTCCACAGGGTTTTACCAAGACGCGACTGGTTATGAGAAATGAGTGCTGAAGCCGCTTTGAGGATAGGTGCGGTGGAGCGGTAATTGCGTTCCAGACGAATGATGGTAGCGGCAGGAAAGTCCTGCTCAAATTTAAGGATATTGCCAACCTCCGCGCCGCGCCAGCCATAGATGGACTGATCATCATCCCCCACACAACAAAGGTTCTTATGACCCAGCGCCAACAGACGCAGCCAGAGATATTGGGCAGTGTTAGCGTCTTGATATTCATCCACCAGAATATATTTGAAACGCTGTGCGTATTCCTGAAGTATGCCCGAATGCGCGGCAAAAATTGTCAGGTTGTGCAGTAATAAATCGCCGAAATCAGTGCAGTTGAGGGTCTTGAGGCGATGCTGATAGACCGGGTAAAGCCTAGCGGCGATCTGCTCAACCGAATAATCACCAGATTCAGTCGTCACCTTGTCGGGGGTAAGTCCGCGATCTTTCCAGCTTTGGATTTTATATAACACCGCGCGCGGGGGAAATTTCTGATGATCGATATTCGCAGCCACCAGTAATTGCTTGATAAGGCGCTGCTGGTCGTCGTCGTCGAGAATGGTGAATTGCGGTGTCAGCCCGACGAGCTCGGCATGACGGCGCAGTATCCGCGCACCAATCGCATGAAACGTGCCCAGCCACAGACTGCCTGATACCTCAGGCTCCAGCCCGCTTTCAACCAGAAGGCGGGTTACACGCTCGCGCATCTCCAGCGCGGCCTTATTGGTGAATGTCACTGCCAGAATCTGGCCAGCAAAGGCACGTTTAGTCACAAGCAGATGAGCAATGCGTGTCGTCAGCACTTTGGTTTTCCCCGTGCCCGCACCCGCAAGCACCAGCAATGCGCCTTCAGTCGTCGTTGCTGCATCACGCTGCTCGGGGTTCAGACCCGCAAGGTGAGAGAGCTCGTGCAAAGAATTTTTCATCGGGCTGGCTACATACATGTTAGATCTATGCATAGACCCTGAGTGCAAAGCGACACAAGCAAAGAGGTTCCGTTTGTCCACACGAAGAGGGAAAATAATTGCCCGGGAAGTGAATGCGTGTGCAAATAGTTGCAGTGAATGTGGATCTGGCGTTACGCTTCACGCACCCTGATAAAATTGAGAACAACGGAAACTCGAATGATACGGCGCTTAGGTTTGATGATACTGGCCACCTTACTGGCAACGGCGCTTGTGGCGCCGGTAGAGGCGCTGGCCTCACGCCCACGCACAAAATACGTCCCCAAATCAGGTATAAACGATCCGCGCTATGCCGCCTATGTGCTTGATACAAAAACGGGCGAAGTGCTGCATGCCCAGAATGCAGACGTCCGCCGCTCACCGGCCTCCCTCACCAAAATGATGACGCTCTACCTGCTTTTTGAGGCGCTGGAAAATGGCAAGGTCAAGATGGATACCCGTATGCCCGTCTCGGCTAAAGCTGCCATTCAACCGCAGACCAACATCAGCCTCTCCCCCGGGGATACTGTACCGGTTAATACCGCCATCCGCGCCCTCATTATCCGCTCTGCAAATGACGTAGCCGTCGTTGTCGCCGAATATCTCGGCAAGTCGGAGGCAGGATTCGCCGAGATGATGAATGCTAAGGCGCGGGCACTGGGAATGCGGAATACCAATTTTGAAAACCCCAATGGCCTGCCCAATTCAGCGCAGGTGACCACCGCACGCGACATGGCCAAGCTCGGCATCGCTCTCAAACGCGATTTCCCAAATTATTACGGCTATTTTAAGGATGAACAATTCAGCTGGAAAGGGGTCACTTACTACACTCATAACCGGGTGCTTGGCCGCTTCACTGGGGCGGATGGCATTAAGACCGGCTACACCATCGCCTCCGGTTTCAATCTCGTGACTTCGGCCAATCGTGGCGGACAATCGATTATCGGTGTCGTTCTGGGCGGCGGTACTGCCAAATGGCGCGACGACCGGATGATTACGTTACTCACCCAAACCTACCGCGTCATGGCAAGTCGCGGAGGCGGCCCAAAACCCATCGTGAATGCGAGTAATCTTCCGGTAGATCTGAAAGCCCCCGTAGCACTCGCTGCTGCCGACCAGCCGCCAGGCAGCACACCGCTTCCCTGGCAGTCACCCCGCTCCTCGCCGACAGCTACACGAATCATAGTAAAGCCAAGCGATACCGTAGCACCGCCCCCACAAGCCCCACGCGTAGTCGTACAGGTGGCAAGCCTTGATACGAAAACATCTTCGCCGCCCTTCAAGAAACAATCTATAGCAGAGGTCGCATCCAATGAATGGGGCATTCAGGTCGGTGCGTTTTCCGACCGCAAACAGGCCGAACGTGCCGCTGCCAAGGCCTATCAGCTGGCACAAAAAAATCTAAAGGGTTCGCGCATTGCAGTGGTGGGCTCCAGTTCTGTCGCAAGCGCAAAAATCCACCGTGCACGACTCGAGAATATATCGGAAAATCAGGCCAAGGGGGCTTGTCAGTTACTGATTGCAAAAAATGCACCCTGTTTCATTTACCGCACGGGTAATTCTTAGAGCGACTCCGCAAGATCTTTCGCCGCATAGGTGAATATCGCCGAAGCGCCAGCGCGTTTGAAGGCCAGCATCGTCTCCATCAGTGCCGCTTTTTCGTCAATCATTCCGGCAGCCGCAGCGGATTTCAGCATCGCGTATTCCCCGCTGACATGGTAGGCAAAAACGGGCACCTGAAAAGCGGCACGCACTCGGGCGATCACATCAAGATATAAAAGCCCCGGCTTGACCATGACCATATCCGCACCTTCCGCAAGATCGAGGGCGATTTCGCGCAAGGCTTCTTCACTATTGGCAGGGTTCATCTGATAGCTGCGCTTGTCGGCCTTGCCCAGATTCGATTTCGAGCCGACGGCCTCACGAAACGGCCCATAAAAGGCGGAGGCATATTTGGCGCTATAAG
>JAJTIB010000212.1 GCA_021300075.1 Rickettsiales bacterium | reverse complement strand
GACGGGCACCAGCGAATCCAGATCGATTCGCTTCTCTCGCAGCGGTATCTGATAGGGGATACTATTCTGCTGGGCGGGATTGACATGGGTTACACCATATATTTCGGATGAAATAGAGGGATTGCGCTCCGGGCGCTGCTGTGCGGCGGCAGCTGAAACCCCAAAAACGAGACCGATGATGGCCAAACCCAAAGGTAATCTCGATAACAGGAGCATAATCTTCCTCTTTCCCAATTTACTTAACCCTTTACTACTTCTCACATTGCATTTGTTCAACCCGTATCCCTAAGATGTACACATTGGAGCAAATTGTTACACACAACTGAGCATAAAAATCATGGTGGGATCGATGTTTTTTATAACGCAAAAAGTGAGCCGCATGAATCATTGTGTGCAATTATTTACTAATGCGACGGAAGATAACTTCCAGTAGAAGCAAATGAAGTGGACTTCCTGCACCCGCCGTATCGTAAAAGCTACCGTCGCTCAGGCTCATCGCTTTGGGTGGTAATGCGGGAATATTCAACCTCAATGACGCCCGGTTGTTCATTTATATTTTGACCTGGATGCGCGTTAAGGATGCGCTTACGCACCAGCCAACCCCAGACCGAAATTCCAATGTAGAACAGGATTGCTGCGCCCATCATTGCGATAAAAAGAAAAGCCGAAAACCAAAGAGCAGCAATTAGCACCATTACCATCACAACAAAGCTCAAAAGAAAGAGTGCGTTCTGCATGATTACACCGCACCGAACGAGCGAGCGAGGCTGCCCACAACCATGTACCACCCATCCACCAATACGAAGAAAATAATTTTGAAGGGCAATGAAATGACAACCGGCGGCAGCATCATCATCCCCATCGCCATGAGGATGGATGCAACCAGCATGTCGATGATGAGAAAGGGAATGAAGATTAGAAATCCGATTTCAAAGGCGCGGCGCAGTTCGCTGATCATAAATGCAGGAATTAACACTTCATAGGGCGTATTCTCGGCCTTATCGATGGTAATTTTGCGAATATCCATGAACAGGCGCAGATCTTTTTCGCGCGTATGGATTAACATGAACGCACGAAAAGGCTCGGCGGTTTTACGCAAAGCCTCCTCTTCGGTAATTTTTTCAGCAACCAGCGGCGCGATGCCCTCATCATAGGCTTTCTGAAACGTCGGCGCCATAATGAACATGGTAAGAAATAAAGCCAGCGCCACAAGCACCTGGTTGGGCGGGGTCGTAGCCGTACCCAGCGCGGTGCGTACAAAAGAAAGCACGATTATGATTCGCGTAAAAGAGGTGACCATCACCAGAAGTGAAGGGGCAATGCTCAGCAGTGTAATGAGCGCAACCAGTTGAATGATCCGCGCCGCTGCCGAGCCGCCACCTTCGCCCATGTTAAAATTGATCTCCTGCGCGAGAGCAAATACCGGCAACAACGCCATAAGCGCCGTTACTAGAAGCCAGAGGTAACGCCTGCTGGGATTCACGATATTGACTGCCCGGCTACCTTTCTGAAGAGCACCCTCAGGAGGGGAGTAGGATTTTTTGAAAATTGCCATATCCTTACGCGCCATGAGGCGCTCCCTGCGAAGTCAGTTGGATGGCGTTTTCTCCGGAAAGCAGCAGCACATAATCTTTCATGTCGTACCGCACGACGACGAGTTTACGACGCGCGTCGAGAAACAACATATCCACCAGTTCAATTTTGCCCGTGACGCTGCGCGTGACTCGCAGTTTTTTATCAAGACCAAAACGTCGAAAAAGATAGGCCGCAAGCCAAATAAGCCCGATGACCGTGCCGAGGGCAAAAACAAATCGGGTGAAATCGACCAGTTCCATTACTCACCCCGTTTTTTACGATAGGCTTTTTTGGCTGAAGTTTGGGTATTGAGCAGATGAAGTTTTTCCTTAAGCCGCGCCTGCGCTGCGTCCAAACGTTTCTGAATCGCACCAATATCGCGCCGAAGCGTGTCTTTCACGCCCGCGGGCGCGTCAATCTCCATCAGCAGGTCGCGCAGCTTGTTGGCCTCAATTTCAAGCTGCGCGAACGCCTCGTCGCTGCCCTGTTCAAGCAGGTCCTGGGCACGCTCGACATAGACCATGGACTGGCGCAGCACGCGCTCGGTGTCGCCGATAGGAGGAAGTTGATCAGGCGCTGTCATCATTCATCTCGGCGTTGGCGTTGTTGATAAGAAGCATTGGCCTCATACACATGCGTCAGAATTTCTGCAACTGTGGCGAAGGCTTCAAGTGGAATCAAGCTATCAATTTCAATGAGGGAGAGAATTTCAACCAGTTCCGCGTCTTCGCGCACTTTAATACCTTGCGCGAAGGCGATGTTGAGAATCTGCTCGGCGACCGCACCTTTACCACTTGCGATCACGCGCGGTGCTTCGTCAACCGCACGATCATATTCGAGTGCCACCGCCTTGGTGGTTTCTTTGACCGCGCCCGCATCAGCAGCGCCTTCGAAAATATTAATAAGAGAGTCAGGGTTATCGTTCATGGTTTTTTTGGTGAATCAAGATGTGACAAATCGAATTCCCCAGTCAGGAAATCCGCCTCCACACCCACCCCCGATTGCGCGGCCGCAAGATTCTCGGCCATGATTTTATCGTAAATCTCTTTTCGCAGCACAGTGGCGTCAGAAGGGAAATTAAACCCCAGCTTGACTGTCTTCCCCCGCACTTCAATGACGGTGAGCTCAATCGAGTTATTGATAATAATTGACTCACCAAGTTTTCGCGAAAGATAGAGCATAACGCACCTACTGGTTGCTTAGGACCTACTGGAAGTCTGTTCGTTAGCATATTTTTCATGGCCTTGCTAGGAGTTATTCACAGGCATTTATCCGTAGCATATATATTTTTCTTGCTATATAGGCACAAATTGCCTATATTGAGAAAATCATTAGAAGATCAGGCGTCGGCAAGTATCACATGACCTGATCCAAATGCTGGACTCCGAGTCTTGAGTAATTGGCATCTGACTTGCAGTAACGGTGGGAGAATGGGGATGTGCTCCCATATCTCCCACCGGAATCTTGAGTCAAAGCAAAGGCAGAGAGTAAATGGATTTCAACAATATCAGACTGATGGGCATGACGAAGGCGCATATGCGTTACCAGGCACAGCGTCAGGAAGTACTCTCAGAAAACATCGCCAATATCGACACCCCGGGTTTTAAGGCGAAGGACTTGCGGCCATTGAATTTTGGCAAACTAGCGGAGCAGGAATCGCGACGACTGGAAATGCAGACAACCTCACCCGTGCATTCCGGAGGTATCCACGCACTCGAAGGTCCTTTTCGCGACGATAAAATACGCGATCCGTACGAGATGACGCCGGTGAAGAACACCATCAGCATCGAACAGCAGATGGGCAATGTCAACACGGTGGCCGCCAATTTCCAGCTTTCTACCACGCTGTACCGCAAAATGGATCAACTCTTTAAGACCGCCCTTGGCACACGATAGGAGTAACTTATGGATTTACTGAACACCATGAAAGTTTCGGCCTCCGGCATGAAAGTGCAATCAGATCGTTTGCGGGTGGTTTCCGAAAACATCGCGAACGCAGATTCTACAGGTGATACACCGGGTGCGGCCCCCTACCGGCGCAAGACCATTAGCTTCAAAAATCGTCTCGACCGTGAGATTGGTGCGGAGTTAGTCGAGGTCAATAAAATTGGCACAGACAAATCAAAGTTTATTGATCGTTATGACCCCACCCACCCGGCAGCCAATGCCGAAGGTTATGTGCTGCGCCCGAATGTCAACACCATCATCGAAATGATGGATATGCGTGAGGCCAGGCGCGGCTACGAAGCGAATCTCAATGTGATTGAGTCGTCCAAAACCATGTTGTCGCAGGGCATTAATATTATCCGGTAGAGGGTATTTGGTATTCTGCAAAGCGTGAGGGCGTCTTGATCGGCTGCAAATAATATTAGGTCAATAAGAAGCGAACGCATAAAGAACACCACTAAATACCAAATACCAAATACCAACGAGGGAGTAACCCATGGCCACCGACATTCGTATGACCAACGCGGTCAATGCTTACCGTGATGCGCTTAAAGTCGCAGATAAGATTCTGCAGGATACAACCATCAAAACGCCAGACGCTACGCGGCAGGCAACAGGGCCAAGCTTTAAGGATTTAATCGGCGGTGGTTTACAAAATGCCCGCGACATCAATTATAAAAGTGAAGCCGTCTCGACCCAGGCCATCGCCGGCAAGGCCGACATCACTGATCTGGTGACGGCAGTCGCCAATGCCGAAATGGCACTTAATACCGTGGTGGCCGTACGCGACAAAGTCATCAGCGCGTATCAAGAAATTATTCGGATGCCGATCTAAATCAGTTGGAAGTACTGGCCAACGCACTTCGTTTCCGTTAGAAATATTCGCATGGAACCCATGGAAGTTATCGACATCTCGCGCCGCGCCCTGTGGGTGCTGATGATTGTTGGCGCGCCGATGATGCTCACCGCGCTCTTTGTTGGTTTGATAATATCGCTGGTGCAGGCACTCACACAGATTCAGGAAATGACCCTCACCTTTGTGCCCAAAATCATCGCCATGGTCTTCGTGATGATGCTCACCCTGCCCTTCATGCTCGAACATCTCAAAGACTTTAACGACGAGCTGTATGATCGTATCGCCACCATCGAGTAATTCATCGCATCATCAGGGGGGCGGATGACGTTTAATTTACTTGATCACTTTGTCCTCGCGCAGATTTATGCTTTTCTTACCATCTTCTGCCGTATTGGCAGCATGCTTATGGTGGCGCCCGCATTTTCGGAATCCTATGTACCCGTGCGGGTGCGGTTAATTCTGGCACTCGCCATCAGCCTGATGTTGACTCCCATGCTTGAGGCGGAGATGCCTGCCGTACCCACCAATGCTGGAGCTATGTTTTTACTCATTGGTGGCGAAATTCTGATTGGTATTTTCTACGGCCTTCTGGTGCGGATGATTCTGTCCTCCATGCACGTGGCGGGAACGATTATCGCCGCCCAGTCCTCGCTCTCGCTCGCCAGCGTGTTCGACGCTTCCCAGGGCGGACAATCCACCATTGTCACCAATTTTCTTTCCTTAAGCACCATTGTGCTTTTTTTCAGCCTTAACTTTCACCATCTCATGATTGGCGGCATTGTCGATAGTTACAGCCTGATGCCGATCGGGGTCTGGCCGATTGTTGAGGACATGAATCATCTTATGATTCGACAGATGGCAGACGCCTTCCTGATCGGTGTCGCACTATCCGGTCCGCATCTGGCATTTTCGTTATTATTTTATATGCTTGGCGGACTGCTCACCCGTTTGATGCCGAATTTCCAGATCTTTTTCGTGCTGCTACCGCCGCAGATTCTGCTTTCGTTCCTGCTCCTGATTTTAGGACTTTCCACCATGATGATGTTCTATATGCGCCACATCGAAGATACACTCATGGCCGTGATTGCCGGATTATCATGAGGGGAGAAGCCTAACATGGCTGAAGAACAGCAGGACGAATCCTCCAAAACCGAAGAACCTACCCAGCGGCGGCTGGAAGAAGCTCGCAAAAAAGGACAAATCGCAAGCTCACGCGAGGTGAATCATTTCTTCATGCTGCTCGCCATTACTTTTTTGGTGATGGTACTCGCCCTGCCCATGATGAAAGATACCGTTCGCCTTTTGAAGCCCTACATTACTCAGCCCGACATGGTTGAGATCAGCGAGCCGGCATTTTTACAGCAACTGGGAGAATTACTCCTGAAGCTCGCAACGGTCTTACTGTTACCCTTCACATTATTTGTCATCGCCGCACTGATTCCCGCCTTTTTGCAGAATAAGTTTGTCTTCGCCGCTGAAAACATCAAACCGAAATGGGAGAAATTATCCCCCCTCAAGGGCTTTGGGCGCATTTTTGGCAAACGCGCCCTGGTTGAAATCCTCAAAAACACTCTGAAACTTACCGTGGTTGGGATTGCCTCCGTCATGGTGGTGCTCCCTTATACTGATCAGTTTGAGGTACTCACCCACGCGACACCTATGGCTGCGCTGGATTTTACCGGAAAAATGGCGGGGCGCATGATGATTACTGCCACCATCATTTTATTCCTGCTGGCAATTGTGGATTATTTTTATCAACGTTTTGTGATGCTCAAAAGCCTGCGAATGAGCAAACAGGAAGTCAAAGACGAATATAAACAGCAAGAGGGCGACCCACAAATCAAAGCTAAAGTGCGCCAGATTCGCCGTGACCGTGCCCGCAAACGGATGATGGCGAATGTACCCAAGGCCGATGTGGTGATTACCAACCCCACCCACTATGCCATCGCGCTCATCTATGATCCCGATAAAATGCAAGCACCTAAACTGGTTGCCAAAGGAGTGGACAAAGTCGCCCTTCGCATCCGCGAACTGGCGGAAAAAAATAAAGTACCGATTGTCCGCAACCCGCCATTGGCTCGGATTCTTTACGACACGACCGAGATTGACGACGAAATCCCCTACGCTCATTATCAGGCAGTCGCCAAAATCATTGGCTATGTCTTCAAGCTCAAAGGAAAAATTCCCAAAAAGCCGCCACCAAAGAAAGCCTAGCGTGGTAAGTCAGTGTCAAGAGCACATAATAAAAGACTTTGACGCCCCCAATCTCCTAAAAATCTGTTGCTTCGCTCACAAGGCCGCTTAAAGTGAACGGGTGCGAAGCTCTGACATAGATTTTGATACACCCGCCTTGATGGAGTTCATTCCACGCAAGCGTACAGCGCAAATCTGGCGCGTGATTTTGGCGTTTATTATTCTCGCCCTCATCCTGCTGGCGCTCAAATTTAAACCGGATATTGTTGGTGGAGACGCCATCTCCATAATATTCTCGCTGGCGGCCATTGCGGCACTGGGTTTTTACATGGTGCTGCGTAAGCAACAAAATCTTGATCTTGTTCTTGCTACAGAATTCCAGAACATGATGTTCGCGCAAGCCGCGGCGGTGGGTTCCAATTTCTGCCTGTTCGTAAAACGCGACGGCGCCATTGAATACGCGAATGACGGCGCCCACAAGATTTTCACTGGAGATTTTATACACACCTCTTCCTCGTTTGATACGCTACTTGAAAAAGCAGAAGTCGGAAAAACGGATCGCGACAAGCTGATGGAGGCTATTATCGCGCAGCGTCAGGAACGTGTTGTTTTCCCCTTACGTCTGCCAGGCGGTGCAGTCAAAGATTATATCTTCACGGTTGACCCCCTGCCTCGCCCAGCGGGATTCCTCATGGTTCGTGGCCGCGAGTTTTCGGGCGCGCGCACGGGGACATCCGTGATGCCGGAAGTCCTGCGCGCCACCTCGCCCGAACGGGTGGAACATCTGCTCACCCATAGCGGCGTGCCTCATTATGTCGTCAATGAATATGGACGGTTTGAGTATGTGAATCCAGCTTTTGAGGTGGCGCTAGGCTATGCGCCCGGTACGGTGGTCGCGGATAAACTCAGCCTCTATCATGTGCTTTATCAATTGCGTGGACAGCCAGTAACAGGGGATATGAAGCTTGCCGACATACTCGACCAGGTCACTTTGCAGAACAAACTGGGCGCACTGCTGCCTGCCGCCATTAAACAGACCCTCATCCGCGACGAACACCAGAAAATCATAGGCGCGACAGGGAGTATTATCCTTGCCGGTGCTCCCGCGTAACATGGCCAGCGAAAGCCTTCACTTTTCTGATGCCAAGGCCACCGGCCTTGACATTAACAGTTATATCGAAAAATCCCCTATCGCCACACTGCGCCTGGATGAGCAGGGCAACGTGATTGAAGCCAATGGCACCTTCATGCGTCTTCTGGGTTGCAATTTAGAAGACTCATCGCCCATTGCGTTAATCGAACTGATCGAACCCGAAGACCGATCTCGTTTCACCGAAGCGCTAACTCAAGCCTTCCGCACACAAGCGACCATCCCGCCGATGGTTTTAACGCTGCATCCGCCCAATCATGCGCCGGTCATTGTCTATACTTATATTACCCTGATGCAGCCAGAGGGCAACTACAAGCCCGTGTTGTTTCTGCATATGATTGACCAGACGGAGCAGAAAAATCTTGAGTTACGCTTCGCCCATTCGCAAAAGATGCAGGCCGTCGGCCAGCTTGCAGGTGGTGTCGCGCATGACTTCAACAATTTACTTACGGCAATGATTGGTTTTTGCGACCTGCTGCTTATGCGTCATCCGGCTGGCGATCCTTCGTTCGCCGACATCATGCAGGTTAAGCAGAACGCCAACCGCGCCGCCAATCTGGTACGTCAGCTTCTCGCTTTCAGTCGCCGCCAGACCCTGCAGCCCAAAAATCTCGACATAACCGACGTTCTAGCCGAGCTTTCTAACCTCATCCGTCGCCTGATCGGCGAGAATATTCAAATGAAAATGTTGCATGGCCGCGATTTAGGTCTGGTAAAGGCCGACCAGGGGCAACTGGAACAGGTCATCATCAACCTGGCCGTCAATGCCCGCGACGCGATGAAACAGGGCGGTACGCTTACCATCACCAGTTCTGCCGTGACCGTTGCCCCGGGCGAGAAGCTCGCTACGACCCTGATTCCTCCGGCCGATGACGAGACCATCCAGCCCGGCGATTACGTGCTGGTCGAGGTCGCAGATACGGGCGCAGGCATCCCCCCCGATATCATTAAAAATATCTTCGAACCGTTTTTTTCGACCAAGGAAGTCGGCAGCGGAACGGGGCTTGGGCTATCCACCTGTTACGGCATCATCAAACAGACGGGCGGTTATATATATGTGCAATCAACGCCCGGGGAAGGAACGACCTTTTATCTCTATTTCAAACGTTTCCAGCAGGACGGTACGAGCAACAAAATCGTGGATACGGTGGAAGAACGCCTTGCTGGCGACCTGACCGGTGGAGCCACAATTTTACTGGTTGAGGACGAAACCCCGGTGAGGATTTTTGCCGCCCGGGCGCTTCGCAACAAAGGTTATAACGTGCTGGAAGCCGATAGCGGCGAGAATGCGCTCGAAGTTTTCGCGGGCTACGAAGGCGCGATTGATCTCATTATCTCGGACGTGGTAATGCCTGGCATCAACGGCCCCAAAATGCTCCAGCAACTGGAAAACCAATTCGCCGAGCGGATGCAGGGCATCAAAGTAGTGTTCATATCCGGCTATGCCGAAGACGCCTTCCTCGACACGTTTGGCGCTGACCGCAGTTTCAATTTTCTACCCAAGCCTTTTACCCTCAAGCAACTTGCAGGTAAGGTAAAAGAAGTGCTTGATGGCGCGGTGCAACCCGCGCCCTAGTTTTCACTCACCGCCTCGCTTTTCCAGTTGAATGCTTGTTCATGCAGGTGTAGCTTGCTTACCTAACCAAGGGAGCAAGCCATGTCAGCCAAAACAGAAATCAAACCCGCCGAAAAGAAAAAAGCCCTCGAGGGCGCACTCGCGCAGATTGAAAAAACCTTCGGCAAAGGGTCGATCATGAAGCTCGGCAGCCAGGAGCGGCCAGAGCTTGAAGTGATTCCCACCGGCTCGCTCGGGCTTGATATTGCGCTTGGGGTCGGCGGTATCCCCAAAGGCCGGGTGATTGAGATTTACGGGCCGGAAAGCTCGGGCAAAACGACCCTCACCCTGCACTGCATTGCCGAATGCCAGCGGGCGGGCGGCACCTGTGCGTTTGTGGATGCGGAACATGCGCTCGACCCTGTCTATGCAAAAAAACTCGGCGTGAATGTGGATGAGCTGCTGCTCTCTCAGCCCGATACGGGCGAACAGGCGCTGGAAATCGCCGATACGCTCGTGCGCTCCGGCGCCATTGATATGGTGGTGGTGGATTCGGTGGCGGCACTCGTCCCCAAGGCCGAACTTGAAGGTGAAATGGGAGATGCCACCATGGGCGCGCAAGCCCGCCTGATGAGTCAGGCGCTACGCAAACTCACCGGCACTATTTCGCGCACCGGCTGCACGGTGATTTTCATCAATCAGATCCGTCAGAAAATCGGGGTGATGTTTGGCAATCCCGAAACCACAACCGGCGGTAATGCGCTGAAATTCTACGCCAGCGTGCGGATTGATATTCGCCGCATTGGCGCAATTAAGGAAAAAGATCAGGTCATCGGCAGCCTCACCCGCTGCAAAATTGTGAAAAACAAAGTCTCACCGCCCTTCAAAGTGGTGGATTTTGACATTATCTACGGCCAGGGCATCAGCAAGGAAGGCGAGCTGATTGATATGGGTATCAAGGCCGGGGTGATTGAAAAATCCGGTAGCTGGTTCGCGTTCAAAGATCAGCGTATTGGTCAGGGCAAAGAAAATACCCGCCAGTATTTCCGCGAGAATCCCAAGGCGGCGGAAGAGGTGGAAAAAGCCATCCGCGCGCGGGCAAGCCAGCTTGCCGCTGCGCTTGAGGGCACACCCTCTGGCGAAGCGGAAGAAAAGAGCGATGACGGCGCCGCAGCGGCGTAGTCTTCTCTTGCCAATTCAGAAGTTTGCGGCCAAATAGCGGAATGCAGTCACTTTCCGATATCCGCGCATCGTTTCTCGAATATTTCCGCGCGCACGGGCACACGCCCCTGCCCTCCTCCTCGCTTGTGCCGCATAACGACCCGACCCTGATGTTCACCAATGCGGGGATGAACCAGTTCAAAAACATCTTCACCGGGCTGGAGCAACCGCCCCAGCCGCCACGCGCGGCCACCAGCCAGAAATGCGTGCGCGCCGGGGGCAAACATAACGACCTCGACAATGTCGGCTACACCGCCCGCCACCACACGTTTTTCGAGATGCTCGGGAATTTCTCCTTCGGCGATTATTTCAAGGAAGGTGCAATTACCCATGCGTGGGAGCTGATTACCAAAACCTGGGGGCTGCCCAAAGAAAAACTCTGCGTCACCGTCTATCATACGGATGATGAGGCATTCGTTTTATGGAAGAAAATCGCCGGTCTTGCGGAAGATAAAATCATCCGCATCCCGACAAGTGATAATTTCTGGGCGATGGGTGATACCGGCCCCTGCGGCCCCTGCTCCGAAATTTTCTACGATCACGGCGCACATATTCCCGGCGGCCCCCCAGGCAGTAAGGATGCAGAT
>JAJTIB010000165.1 GCA_021300075.1 Rickettsiales bacterium | reverse complement strand
TGGCATCTGAAAAAACCATTTCTGGTCATAATGGCGTGTCGCTGGCACGTGATAAAGTGGCCAATTTTCACCTCAGCAATGGAGCGATGATCGCTAAAATTCACTGGGCGCCACCGGGTATAACCACTCCCTCTGAAACGGTCGGTGGTGGAGGGTTGATGGCCAGTTACCGCTACGAACCGGAGCATCTGGCCGAACGTAAAACAGCCTATAAAACCCAAGGAGTAATCGCGGCAGAGCCCAAATTGCAGCAAGAATACTCATTAAGAATGAATGAGTTACAGTCGCCCTTGGCGCGAATCAATGGTGAGACCGTTCAAGTATCCCCCACTGCTTCATCAGCGGTTGAGCGCCGCTTCTGAACAGCACAATCACTGAAAATTAAGCAGTTGTTAACCTTTCTGCGCTATCCTGAACCTACATACATATTCAGGAGATTTTATGAGCGACAAAATAAATCCGGAATGTATTAAATCGGCGGCAGAGATTGCATCAAGCTACGGAATAAAATTAGAAGAACGTCCCTCGACTTTCTTCAACAAAATGCTAGCAAGTTTTGGAGTTCCTTATAAGCCGATTTTGACAATTGACGGCCGCCCATTTAGTGTCACAAGCCCTGCATTGCCTGGGGTGATTGCTGATCTTCAAGCATCAGGTTGCACCATTAACAGTAGAATTGAAGTGGAACCTTTTATGAAAACAGCTCTGCCGCTAACTCCACCTCAAAATATTGCAAGAAAAACGCCTCCTTCAGGCAGAGGCGGTTGAAAATCTTTTTCCGCAGCGCACAATCTGCTTGACGCTCGACGTGAAAGTTGTTAAGGGTTCGCCTCTGCGCGGTGATAGTGTCTTATCCACAGATTTTTCCCCAGCGCGGTCTTACTTAACCTGCTGGACCCTAATTGAAAAATTAGAAAATTGAAAGAATCGGCCATGGCAAATCGTTGTACATTGACTCAAAAAGGCGTGATGAGTGGCAACAACCGCTCCCATTCCAACATCAAAACCAAGCGTCGTTTCCTGCCGAATACGCAGCAAGTGACTTTGATTTCGGACGCGCTGGGTCAGTCCGTGAGCCTGCGGATTACCGCTTCGACCCTCCGCACGATTGATCATAATGGTGGGCTTGATAATTACCTGATGAGCGTGCATAGCGCCCGCCTGTCGGATGAGGCACGCTCGCTCAAGCGCCGTATCGTTAAAGCCCGCGTCGCTGCTGCGGCCGCGTAAACAGCACATATTTCAAATACGATAGAAAGGCATCTTTTCGGGTGCCTTTTTTATTGCCAATTGTCATCCATAACGCCTTGCGTTATACTCGTGCAGTGATAAAGAGTTTCTCATGCAAAGAAATGGCCAGCCTCTGGCGCGGGGATGTGTCGCGCAAGTTGCCTCGTGATATTCAGCAGGTAGCACGGCGTAAATTACGTTTGTTGAATAACGCGCAAAGCCTTGATGATTTGCGTGTGCCGCCTAATAATCGGCTGGAGAAGCTGCGGGGCGATTTGTCAGGGTACTATAGTATTCGTGTCAACGACCAGTGGCGGATTCGCTTCCGCTGGGCGGATGGTGCGAGTGAAGTACGCATGGTGGATTATCACTAAAAGGAGCGAGTCATGGCAAGAAAATTAAAGAATATTCATCCCGGCGAAGTGCTGCTGGAGGAGTTTTTAAAGCCGCTGGGTCTGTCGCAGAATGCGGTGGCGCATGCGATTGCTGTGCCGCCGCGCCGTATCAACGAAATTTGTCTTGGCAAGCGCGCCATCACGCCCGATACGGCGCTCAGGCTTGCACGGTATTTCTCGGTAAGCCCCCAGTTCTGGCTCGGACTGCAGAATGATTTTGATCTGGAAGAATCTTCGCGGCGCGGCAGCTATCAGAAATTGCCGGTATTTGTTGCGCGCGCGGCGGACAATCGGACGTCTCTGAGCACGGCTTAAGCTGCTTTTCTGCGCGCGCTTTTGCGTGCTCTTCGCGTGTCTTCCTTGACAAAAAGGCGGGTGATTTCTTCAAGCATCACGTCGCCCAGCTGCTCAACATCATGCAGTGTCACCGCGCGGCTGTAATAGCGGGTGACGTCGTGACCAATGCCAATCGCCAGCAACTCAATCGCCCCTTCCTGCTCGATACGGGTGATGACTTCGCGTAAATGCGCGTCGAGATAGCCGCCGGAATTGGCCGAGAGCGTCGAGTCATCGACCGGTGCGCCGTCGGAAATCACCATCAGGATTTTGCGCTGTTCGGGTCGTGCTTTGAGGCGTTGATATGCCCAGAGCACTGCTTCGCCGTCGATATTCTCTTTGAGTAGGCCGTCTTTGAGCATTAGTGCCAGATTGCGGCGCGCACGGCTAAGACGCTGACTTGCGGGCTTATAGATGATATGGCGCAGATCGTTTAGGCGCCCGGGATTTGCGGGGCGATTCGTGCTCAGCCAGTCGCGCCGCGCATTTCCGCCTTTCCAGTCGCGTGTGGTAAATCCAAGAATCTCGACTTTGACCGCGCAGCGTTCGAGCGTACGCGCCAGAATATCCGCCGAGAGTGCAGCAATCGTAATGGGGCGTCCGCGCATTGATCCGGAATTATCGATGAGCAGTGTCACCACCGTATCGCGAAACTCGGTGTCCTCCTCAATTTTATAAATCTCCCGCAGATCGGGTCGTGCGACAATACGGGCGAGGCGTGCGTTGTCGATCATGCCGTCTTCCTGTTCGTACATCCAGCGCCGTGTCTGCTGGGCCATGAGCAGCCGTTGTAGCCGTGTGGCAAGGCGCGAGGTAACGGTGTGGTATTGTTTCACCTTCTGCATCAGCTGCGTGAATAGCTGCTCGATTTCTTGCGGCTCGGCCAGTTGATTAGCGGCGATGATTTCGTCATGCGCGCTGGTGAAAATTTTATAGCTGGGGATTGCCGCCAGCGGAGCGCGGTCCGGTCGGTTGGGGGCGGACTGGGGCGAGTGCTCGTCCTCGGCGTCCAGCTCGTACTCGGATTCCTCGGTGCCATCGCGATCAGGGGCAGTAGTTTCGCTCGAAGCGGCGCTATCATCCATTCCTTTCATTTCGATCATCGGGCCATCTTCGGCTGGGGCTTCCTCACTACCGATGGCCTCGGCATCCTGAAGCAGATTGCCTTCTTCGTCTTGTCTGTTGCTGGTTTCTGCCGCGCTTGCGCCAAGCATATCGAGGGCTTCAAGCAACTTGCGTGAAGTCTGAGCGAAGGCCTGCTGGTCATCCGTTTTGCCCGATAGTGCGGCCATGATTTTTGCCGCCTGCTGCATGACCCAGGGCCGCATTTCGGCGATACGCGTCGCCATAATGGCGGGGGGCGGCGCGCCCATCAACTGCTCGCGCAGCAGCATGGCGATTATCGGCGCCAGTGGCTGCTCGGTGCGTGATGTAAGACGTTGCTCCGCCGCCATCTCTGCCGCCATCTGGTGTCGCTGGGCGAGGTTGTGGCGTACCCCGTCCATCACCCTGCTGCCGAGTGTTTCGAGCCGTACGAGTTCGAGGGCGTCAAACACTTCAGCTGCTTTCGGCTCTATCGGTTTGAGCGACTGGTGGATATGCGGCTGATGATATTTGAGGGCGAGAGCGGCCAGATCCACCTGCCCCCGCAGATGGCGTTCGCGAGTACTGGCATCGGTCTGCTCAGGCGAAAACAGCGTCAGCGTATCGCCTAGCGATAGGGGCGCGTCCTCGGCCTGATTGCGGCCAATGTTAACGGTCAGTTCGTCACGTCCCGAAAGGGCTTGCGCCACTTCAGCCTGACGTTTGAGGAAGCCCTGTTCCCGCTCACTGGCGCTGGGTTGGCGCGGTTTCACGCCGCCGCCATCAAATCAACATCGAAGCAGCGCTGGTAATATTCGGCAATCGTGGCGCGCTCCATCTCGTCGCATTTATTGAGAAAGGAGAGGCGGAAGGCGAGGTCAAGATCCCCGAAGATAATGAAATTTTCCGCCCAGCTCAATACTGTGCGCGGTGACATGACGGTCGAGAGATCGCCGTGGGTGAAGCCGTGGCGCGTGAGTCCGGCCATTGCCACCATGCGCTCGACTCGAGCACGCCCTTTCGGATTGTCCAGTTCCGGGAGACGGGAAGTGATGATTTTCAGTTCCACCTCGGGCGCGAGATAATTGAGGGTGGTGACGATATTCCACCGATCCATCTGCCCTTGATTGATTGGCTGCGTGCCGTGGTAAAGTCCAGTCGCGTCGCCAAGGCCGATTGTATTGGAAGTCGCAAAAATACGGAAATAGGGATGCGGCGCGATGACCGTATTCTGATCGAGCAGGGTGAGTTTACCCTGCGCTTCGAGAATGCGTTGAATGACGAACATGACGTCCGGCCGTCCCGCGTCATACTCGTCGAACACCAGGGCGATAGGGCGGCGCAACGCCCAGGGGATGATGCCTTCTTGAAAAGCGGTAATCTGTTTGCCGTCTTTAATCACAATTGCATCGCGGCCAATAAGGTCAGTGCGGCTGATATGTGAATCAAGATTGATGCGGATACAGGCCCAGTTGAGGCGTGCTGCCACCTGCTCGATATGGGTGGATTTGCCCGTGCCGTGATAGCCCTGAACCAGCACGCGGCGGTTATGCATGAAACCCGCGAGAATGGCGCGGGTAGTGGTGGGGTCGAACTGGTAGGCCGCGTCGATTTCAGGCGTGTAGTCGTTGGCCCTGGCGTAGCCCAGGAGTTTCAGCTCGGACGCAAAGCCGAAGAGTTTTTCGGTCGTGAGTTTTTTGGTTGGCGCGGCTTCAAATTCGGGTTCGGTGCTCATGACAATTTATCGCTCCATTTTCTTCAAATCCCGATCCTCAAATCGACAGAAAGGGTTGAGCTGAGTGTTATAAAGTGTTTTATCTTCTGTCTCCCAAAAACGTTTGTCTCCGGCGATTTTATCCAGAAGCGTTAGCGTGGCATCATTAAACTCTGCCAAGGTGACGGTATTCTCACGCAATTTTACTGGCGCATCGGGATATTCCTGTTCAAATAATTTACGCGCGGCAGGGTTGAGGCGGTAGCGGGTGAAAATTCCGCCCTTTACCGTGAAGCGGAATAGGAATCCGCCCGTATCTTCGGGCGATTTCTTCATGAGAATATAGTGATCGTTGCCAAGTGTGATGCCTCGGGCAACGTCCGTGATTTTGTCTTCAGGAAATTCGCTCTCATAGACCTGATAATAGAGCGCGGCATTGATGCGGTTCAGGCAGATATCGCCGCTGGCCTTGCTCCAGATTTCTCCGAAATCGCGCACAATAATACAGCCCGCCAGCAACGGCAGAAGTAGCAGCAAGGGCAGAGTGCGGCGCAGTAGCATTCTCATCCTCATTTTTCCCGGTAATGAATCATTAAATGCTGATAGGCAATGGTGATTTTTTTGAAGGCATCCTCTGCATGAGGATTCCCCTGATTCACATCGGGGTGGTATTTTTTCACCAGCTCGCGGTATTGCGTCTTGATGGTGCGCTGTGTAACGGGATGTTCGAGGTCAAGCGTTGCCAGCGCGTCGCGGTCCTTAGGTGGGATGGGTCGCTGGTGGCTGATTTCGCGGTAGCGTCCGTCACCAAACATTCGCAGGAAGGCATTTTCAAGCTGGAATTCGGCGCTGGCCCGTTGTGTATCCACCCGCCAGGTGGGGCGGTGGCCGGTTGTTGCGTCTTTCTGAAACGCATAAATCTGAGCCTCATTCATACCTTCAAAATAATTCCAGTTCTTGTTAAATTCCTTGATATGATCGGCGCAGAACCATTGATATTCGTGAATTTGCTGGCGCGATCGCGGAGCGCGGAAATCGCCAGGCGCAGCACATCCCGCCCAGGCGCAGCGCTCGCCCGAGGATTCGGTGGATTCGGTTTTCTTACGCCTTGCCATATGTAAGAGTTATTGTAAGTTCACACCGCTTTCAATGGACATTCATGATTTATGACCAGCGCCATACAAATCGAGTACTTGTTGAAAGCGGCATTTTCGCCCATCTCCCTCACTGTAGTCGACGATTCCGCTAAGCACGCGGGACATGCGGGTGCGCGTCCCGGCGGGAAGACTCATTTCAGCATCGCCATCGAGGCCGAGGCGTTTCGCGGTAAATCACGTATTGAGGCACACCGTATGGTGTATGCCGCTTTAGATGGATTATTCGAGCAGGGGCTCCACGCGCTCGCGATTGAGGTGCGTGCGCCCTCTTTTTCCCCGCTTGCGGTAGAGGAGCAGAAGGGGGCAAATGAATCTACGCCGCGATGAACTGAAGACGGGATTCAACCGCCAGTAATTTTTCTTTCACCGCCAGCCCACCCAGTGAAAATCCGCCAAGCGCGCCGTCTTTGGTGACGACGCGGTGGCAGGGAATAACCAGCGGCAGAGGATTTGCCGCACAGGCACTGGCCACCGCCCTGACCGCGCGCGGGAACCCGACTTGTTCAGCAAGCTGGCTATAGCTGATGGTCTGTCCGTGAGGGATACGCGTGAGCGCGATCCACACGGCGCGTTGCAGGGGTGTTCCCTGTGTCAGGTCATAAGGCAGCTTCAGAGGCTTTCCGGTTTCGAGATAGGTGTCAATCGCCGCGCAGATGGTGGCGAAAAACCCGGGCATTTCCACGAGCGATGTATCGGCGTCTAAAGTGGCCAGATGTTCGGCAAGTTCAGCGCGGTCTTCGAGTAGGGTAATTTTGCGTAAACCCCGCGCCGAGCCAATGAGCAGCAATTCACCGATGGTCGTCTCATGCAGGGTATAAAATAGCGTTTTATGTTTTTCGCTCATGAGTTTTCTCCCTTTACGCGGCTTTTGATTTTTCTTTGGTTTTGCGGTTGAGGTAAAGCGAAATTTCTTTGGTCAGCGCCCGTACTTCGTTGGCTGCAATCGAATGCGGGTCAGACTCAGTAACGCCAAGCCCG
This sequence comes from Rickettsiales bacterium, assembly GCA_021300075.1. Lineage (GTDB taxonomy): Bacteria > Pseudomonadota > Alphaproteobacteria > Rickettsiales > UBA3002 > JAFLDD01. The sequence continues at coordinate 3,600 of JAJTIB010000165.1, read as the reverse complement.
TGCATCAGCGAGCCGGCATAAGCTACGCGGTTGCCAAAACGGCTGGCCGCAAGTCCCACCATGTCGCCCGCGATCGCCTCCGTAATGCGCGCGGTGGGAGGGACGCGGTTTAACACCATTTTCACGGGTACGCGTTCCTGTTTGCAGACCTCAATGGTGGCACTCGTCGCCCAGATATCCATGGGGCTGGGCTGCAGCGGTACGACGACCAGATCAGCGGCGCGGATAGCGGTGCGCGCTTCGAGCTCGGCATGGGGCGGCGAGTCAATGATAATGAGGTCATGGTCGCGCCGCAGCCGATTAATTTCGTGGGTGACGCGCCAACCAGAGATGCGGGCGAAGGTCATGCCGGTTGCGCTCTGACCAAGCCGTTTTTCGCGTAGCTGATACCATTGGCCGAGTGAGCCTTGCGGGTCAATGTCGATGATTGCGACACGCTGTTGACCGCTGGACGCAAAGGTGACGGCCAAGTGGGCCGCCATGGTGGTTTTACCAGCCCCGCCTTTTTGTTGTGCTATAGTGATGATGCGTGCTAGCACTTCATTCTCCTGCGTACGGTAACGAAAATTGCCCGCCATCAGCTGTGGCGGGCAATCAGCGTAGAACCGGACGAATTTTTTTTGGTTTACTTGCCGAACGATGAGATCTTTTACAACTTAACTTATACACTATATGTTGTCAAATGCAGCGAAGTTATCCACAATATATTGATTCTGAAGTTGAGAGAAAAGCAATAACCCTATGGAAAACCGGAAATTTGGTAGCGATTCCGACCGAGACGGTTTACGGCCTTGCCGCCGATGCAGAGAGCGATCTTGCCGTCGCCAGAATTTACAGCATGAAATCAAGGCCAAGTTTTAACCCTTTGATAATTCATGTGGCGCATCTGGACATTGCACAAAAATACGCGCGCTGGAATGACGTCGCCCTGCGTCTCGCGCAGAAATTCTGGCCGGGGCCGCTTACACTGGTGCTTCCCACAAGGCAGCCCACAAGCCTGTCCACACTGGCGCTCGCCGGTGGCGATACGGTGGCGCTGCGTTGTCCCGCGCATGTGGTCGCGCACCAGCTTCTAGCAAAATTCGGGCGCGGACTGGCCGCGCCGAGCGCCAATAAATCCGGCCGCGTCAGCCCAACCACGGCGCAGCACGTGCGCGACGAATTCGGTGACGAATTGCTGGTGATTGATGGCGGAGCCTGCGATGTCGGGCTGGAATCGACCGTGCTGGATGTCACAGGTGTGATCCCTGTCATCCTGCGTCCCGGCGCTGTAACGCGGGCAATGATTGAGGGAGTTATAAACGAAGTAGAGTCACAAGTCGTACGCTCAGATTCAGGTGAGGGCATTCTCAAATCCCCTGGTCAACTTGCCTCACATTACGCGCCCTCTATTCCGGTGCGGCTGAATGCAACGCACGTGGAGGGCGACGAGGCGTTACTCGCCTTTGGGCCAACGCCCCTGAAGGGTGCAGCGGAGACCCTTAACCTCTCCGCGACGGGCAATTTGGTTGAAGCGGCGGCGAATCTCTTCGCTCATCTGCGTACGCTCGATGATCCCCGCTTCCGCACTATCGCCGTCATGCCGATTCCGGATGAAGGACTGGGCGAGGCCATCAATGACCGCCTGAGACGGGCAGGGGTCTGAAGCAGGAACCCAGGGGCGAAATCGAGACAGGGCCATAAGAAGTTTGGTCGCCCGTCTTTTGCGTCATCGCGATGAAACGAAGCCGGGCAAGCGGTTTACCTTCATGAGTGGCCTGTTAAGATCTATCGCCCCTGGGCTGCCGGTGATATACTGCTCGCCCTCTCACTCAACTTTAGGGAGCAGGTAATCCAGATCATAGGTGGTATAATTTTTTTAAATAAATGCTGATTTTTACCACCCCTCTGATCCTGTCCGGTTCTTCTGGTTTTATTCTATGTAAAACTAGAAATTATAAGTTACACCCACCGCAACAGTCACTGGGTCGTAATCGACATTGTTAATGCGACCGTTACCATTTTCCTGTTTCAGATTGATGTTGCTGACGTTGGTGTAGCGAATTTCGCTGCTGAAATCCCAATTCTGCGCGATGGGATATTCAATACCTGCCATAATCTGGCCAGCGAACTCATTTTCAGAACTGTAGGAGGTTTCGGTACCGCCTGCATTTTGTAGGTCCATATCGATTTCTTCAACCCAACCAACACCAGCACCCAGATAGGGGCGAATTTTGGTGTTCATCACAGGATTAAAACGATAGTAGCCATTGAGGAAAATAATGTTTGATGCAAAGTCACCCTCGTTAAATGACGTGCCATCGGAAAAAGATGTTTTGTCTGTTCCATTGTTGCGATAATCCCAAGCTAGCTCTGCCGCCCAGTTATCCGTAATGCGATAACCTAATGCAGTGCCAGCAACCCAACCACCGGAATACTCACCGGTTCCCGTAGCGCCCGGAGAAGCAACCCCGCTCTGCGAGAAATTCTGGTCGCCAAGTATACTAAAGCCCCCACTTAATTTACCGTAAAAATTCTTTTCTTCAGCATGCGCGGCCTGTGCAAGAGGAATAATGGATGCTGCGATGAGTGCGGCTACCTTAAATCTCATGAGAAACTCCTTTTATGTGATTATATAGATACGTATTTGCCAATGGCCAAAAACTAATGACAGATAGTGAAAGACACATTTCTTTCGCCAAGATGACAAATATGTAAGGTGGGTGGAGTCAGCGTTGCTAGAGCAGTATTGTTACTTTCAAGCCTTGCGGTGTGTTATCTTCCAGCGTCAAGGTTCCCGCATGATATTCCACGATGGCTTTGACTAAGCTTAACCCCAGTCCATAGCCGGGCGTATTTCTACTGGTGTCTACACGATAGAACCTGCGAAATACTTTTAGTTTATCTGCATCTGAAATGCCCGGACCAGTATCTGAGACAATGATTGCTGCTCTTCCACTGCGAGAGGACAGAGTAATCGTCACCTCTCCGCCGCGCGGGGTAAATTTCAGAGAGTTCTCGAGTAAATTAATAATCGCCTGAAAAAGCAGATCGCGATCAACCGGGTGGGTAAGTAGTGTAAGCTCTGTCTTTATGATCAGGTTTTTTTCTTGGGCAACCGGCTCAAACAATTCAACGGCATCTTGAATGATCGCTGATAGCTCCACTTTCTGTATTTCAGAGGAATGCTTGCCCGATTCAACCTCGGCAATACGCAAAAGACCATTAAACATAGCCAGTAGGCTTTGAGACTCCTGAAGCAGCTTCTGCCGCTCTAGGTCAGTCATTGGCTTGTCGGTTGAAATCTTTTCTATGCGGTGTTGCAGTCGGGTCAGCGGCGAGCGTAAATCATGAGCGATATTATCAGAAACCTGCTTAACTCCCTCTACCAGCTTTTCAATCGAGGCGAGCATATGATTAAGCACTCTGGCAAGATAACTCAAATCATCCCAGTAGGCGTTCATAAGAATGCGCTGCGAGAGGTCACCGGTTTCCATAATTTGTCCAGCTGTTATGGCAATATGATTCACGCGCCGCACGACATAAAGGCTTATTAAAAAATTGGCGACCATCACCAGAATGAGTACGGCAAGACAGATCCACGCCAGAATTCCGACTAAC
>JAJTIB010000092.1 GCA_021300075.1 Rickettsiales bacterium | reverse complement strand
GGCACGCACCCTCACCTATCTCGAGGTCGCCAACCGCTACGGCATGGAAGAAGTGCGGGAGATGGAAGCGATGCTGAAAGCCGGCGCACACTTGGAAGATGTGCTGAGGAAATACCCCGCCGCCCGCCGTCCCATGCGTGAACAGGAAGCGTCACGCGCCGATCCACTCAACAGGATTACGCAGGGGAATCACCCCGAGAAGTCACCCGACCTGATACCTGTATCTTCCTCCGCACCTCTGGCCACGGTGCATGCCGCCTCAAGCGAGCATCACAGCGCCCGCGAAAAATTCGGCATTGAAAGTCATGGCACAAGATAGCCTCCGTCGTCGTTTGTAACGTCACCGGCACGGCTATCTTTCTTAGCTCGCCCTCAGGGGGAGAAGAACTGGGGGGAAACTGCCCCTACTCTGTAATTCGCAGTTTTTTGACACTGGTCAGAATCGCATCAAACACATTCTGCAGTGCTGTGGCATCGGGCGCATTATAGAATTTACCGGGATCGGAGGCGCAAGCGGTTAAGAAGGTTGCCACATCGGGAAATTGTGTTGCTACCGGCCCCAACGCGATCGTATAGACAACAACCCCTTGTGCTTGAAGGTTATCGCAAATGATAATTGTATTTGCATTGACTGAAGTGGCGTTAGGTGAGTTCACCCCATCGGTCAGCAGCACCACCGCCTTCACCGCATCCGTATTAAAACCACTGACCATGCTCTGAGCAGCGGTCATGCCCACCGCGCTATTGGTTTGGCCACGAGGCGTCATTCCATCAAGGAAGGATTGCATCGGTCCATTGGTATTCTGAAATCCAATGGTATCAATCACGGCATGATCCCACGTGATTCCAGCCACCCGGCTACCCGCCACATTCGGGTCCAGTAAGCTACTGACCAATGTCTTCGCCGCTACTATAAGTGCTCCAACGCGGGTTTGTCCGCCGCCTGCATCATTCGCGGCCATCGATCCTGAATTATCCATCACCAGAATCACATCGAATTTCTGCGTGTTGGTAATGGAGCCGCTTTCGGTACCGGTGCGGCCCACCGCAGTGGTGGTAGTGACCCCCAGCAGACGAATGAACAAGGTCGGAACTGGCGCGCTGGCACGGACGGAGGCGCCATTCGCTCCGAACGTAACGGTGGGCGTGGGTCGCGCTACTCCGAGATACCCATCCGGAAAATTCAAATTGAAATAGCGCCGCGCGGTTTCAATCTCCTGCCCGGCAGGTGCCGAACCGGCGGCGATGGCGGCCGCATCACAGGCTGATTGCAGCTTGTTACTGACAATCTGCTGGCGGCCAAGATCAATCCCCGCCCCGGCCAGACCGACGAGCACGAGAATCCCCAGCCCGACCAGAATCAGCACCGAGCCGCACCGCTCGCGCAGCATATGGCTTAAAGTTGAGATCATTGCAGATATATTCTAACCCATCACAGCAAGGAATGCCAGATTTTACCAACGAGCACCCTCGCTGCCTCCCGGGGCAATAGGTGCATAATAATTCTTTACACCCGTCGCTGCCCCCGTTGCTGTGTGCGCTGGAGGATTTGCAGAGTTGTTACTGACGGGAAACCCTCAACCACCCAAGATGATCGTGGAATTGCTAGCCGAGTAAATGTAATGGGGGCACAATAATTTATTGTGCCCCTGATGCTTTCCCTGATATCCTTTGGTGTCGCTTTAGGCGGGTTTTGCGAGTAGGGTTGCCATCACACCCGGATTATCCTTGCGCCAGATGACATTATCAATGAAATAATGGTGGATATTAAAGAAAAGCTGTCCGATGGCCAAAAACAGTGTGGGTAGGGCGAAGCTATATGCATCCGCCACCAGACGATCCGCCAAAAGGGGGCCCCACTCAAACTGTACGGCGCCAATCAGCACCGCAAGGGCAAGAAAAAAGTAAATACGTTTCTTGGAAGCCACAGCTGCACTCGCACCTTCCCGCCGCGCCAGTGCCTCGCATTCATTGCGTTTATAGGCAACAACGAAGAGCAAATATTGCAGCGAGTGAAAGGCAGGAATAATAAATAACCAGAACGGATGCACGTCATATACCAGTAACACAAACCCATACATGGTGACGTACCCAACCCAGGCAGTGAGCGATGGCCAGACTTTGTCGTGCCAGGCTTTTACCAGCACTACCGCCGCGAGTAACAGCGCCACCCAGAGCAGAGTGCCACGCAGTTGCCAATAGAGTACATCGACATTGCCAAACCAAGCGGGGAGAACAGCCTGTAGCGCGATAGAATGATAGGGCAGCCCCCAGAATTGATTTTCATAGACCGCAATATTCGAGCCAAACCAGGTCACCATCCAGACAAGATTGGCATTGCCAAGAAATAGCCGACGCTGCCAAGGTGCATAATAGATGCCCTTTAACGCTGAAAGCACCATCAGTGAGCCGAAGGCTTGCTTGCAGTAATGCCAGCCCACGGTGAGGAACATGAAATTCACCAGATACCCCAGCAGCACCAGTTTTTGTGCCGCAAATGCATAGGCCACATAGGCGATGTAAAGAATCGGAAACACCACCCCCGCAAACACATAGCGCCAATGCAGGTGGAGGGGTAGGTTCTCGCCTCGGAATTTGGACGAAAAATTGCGGTACATTAGCTGATACGATGCCGCAAAATGGGGATAGTTGATAAAGAATATATGGTTCACCACCAGCGCGCCAAGAAACACGGAATAGGGCAGAATGGCTTCTCCATTAGCCAAACCGGGCGGTACAGCGAACAGCAGTAACGGCACGAGCAGAAGTGCCAGCCCCCCCACCATCAGAAAATCCACCGCCGGGCTAATGAGATACGCCCGCCCGCGCCACCGACGGTGCGTAAACAATGAAAAACACGCCCCAATAATGGCTGAAATCATGCAGAATTTTTCCTACTAACCCACCACGTGGCTTTTATCAGAGTAATCCGAAGTGAGACGCCGAAGCGCCGGGGAAGCGATGGGGGCACGGAAGCGTCGATTCTGCCCCCATCGCTGTGGTAACGTTTTTTCACCAGCACGATCCGGTATAGAAAAAGTTTCCACAGTCGTCCCAACAATAGAAATCCATCCCCATGCAACCACAATCAATTATAGTACATACGGGCGGCGGCGGCGGCGGTGGTGGCGGCGGCGGTGGTGGCGGCGG
>JAJTIB010000191.1 GCA_021300075.1 Rickettsiales bacterium | reverse complement strand
CTGAATCATGATTTTCGGGCAACCTGTGGCCCCCCGGGGGCCTGCATCAGGGCCATCATTTCGATGCGGTTGATATTCACATGAGGCGGCTGGCTGACTGCCCAGCGAATGGCTTCGGCGATGTCTTTGGCGGTTAAAGGTTGCAGTCCCTGATAGACGGCATCGGCTCGTTCCTTATCACCCTTGAAACGCACTGTGGAAAATTCAGTTTCGGCCATACCCGGTTCGAGATTAGTGACGCGAATCGGGCTGCCGAGTAAGTCCGCCCGAAGTGCAAGCGAAAAATAAGTGACAAAAGCCTTACTCGCACCATACACATTTGCACCCGCATAGGGGTAGGTTCCTGCAATCGAGCTGACATTCACAATATGGCCGCGCCCCCGTGCTTTCATCCCTGGCAGGAGTGTGCGCGTTGCTGTCACCAGCCCACGGATATTGGTGTCAATCATCGTGTTCCAATCGTCAAGGCTGGCACTGTCTGCGGAGGATAAGTCCAGAGCCAGTCCGGCATTATTGACGAGGACGTCAACGGCAAGCCCGTCGAGCGTGGCAAGCGTTGCCTGTTGATCGCGGATATCAAACACCAGTGTTCTGACGTTTTTGGACGGCCTGCATTCGGCTGCAGTTTTTTCAAGCTCCGCCTTGCGCCGTCCGGTCAGGATCAGCGTGACGTCGGGCGCGGCCAGCGCCTGAGCGGCGGCTCGGCCAATGCCTGAAGATGCGCCGGTGATGAGGATGGTAGTCATGCGCGTTTTGCCTCCTGCCAGAGAGTTTCCATTTCATCGAGATTCGATTGTTCGAAGGTTTTACCGCGCTGAGCAAGGGCGCGCTCGATATACTGAAAACGCGCGGTGAATTTGTCGTTGGTGGCGCGTAAAGCTGCTTCGGGGTCGAGGCCATAAAACCGTGCGAGATTAGCGACCGAGAACATTAAATCACCCAGTTCTTCGGCGATTTTTTCTTTGTCGCCGTGTTGCATCGCTGCGTCGCACTCGGCCAGTTCTTCGGCGATTTTGGCCCGCACACCGATAGCATCCGGCCAGTCGAAGCCTGCACGAGCTGCGCGTTTTTGCAGTTTCTCCGCGCGGGTGAGGGCGGGCAGGGCAAGCGGTACATCACTGAGTATACTGGCGGCCGATTTTTTCCGGCGCTCTTCGGCTTTGATTTTTTCCCAGTTCTCCGTCTGGGACTGAGCGCTTTCAATTTTTACTTCGCCAAAGACATGCGGGTGGCGCTGCTCCATTTTTTCTGCAATACCAGCGGCGACATCTTCAAAGTCAAAGAGCCCGGCTTCTTTGGCCATCTGCGCGTGGAACACCACCTGCAGCAGTAAATCACCCAGCTCTTCTTTCAAGCTGGTCATATCGTTCAGGCGAATAGCCTCGGCCACTTCGTAGGCTTCCTCAATCGTATAGGGTGCGATGCTGGCGAAATCCTGTTCCAAGTCCCAGGGGCAGCCGCTATCCGGGTTTCTTAGCCGCGCCATGATTGTGAGTAATGCCTGAGTATGGTTCAGTGACATCTTGCAGTTTTCCACCAGTTCGCTACAGCCATAGCTAAAGTTACCTGAAAGAACAACCATGCATCGCTTTGCCAGCCCCGCGCGCTTTGCCCGTTTTACCCGCCTCGCCCTGCCGGTGGTGGCGACACTCACTGCGCTGCTGCTGGCTTACGGGTTGCATCTGGCCTTTGCTGCGCCCGAGGATTACCAGCAAGGTATCACGGTTCGCATCATGTATATCCATGTGCCCGCCGCCTGGATGGCGACGATGATTTACGCAAGTATGGCCCTGCTCTCGGCGCTGTACCTGATTTTCAAACATGGCCTCGCCGCCGTCATCGCCCGCGAACTGGCGGCGATTGGAGCGGTCTTTACGCTGGTGACGCTTGCGACCGGTATGCTCTGGGGTAAGCCGATGTGGGGTGCGTACTGGGTGTGGGACGCGCGTCTGACCAGCGTGCTGGTACTGCTGTTTCTATACGCGGGATTTTTAGCGGTGGCCGGCAGCGCGCGCGAGCAGGAAAAAACCAAAGTCGCGGCTTCGTGGCTATGTATAGTCGGTGCCATCAATCTACCGATTATCAAGTTTTCGGTCGAATGGTGGAATACACTGCACCAGCCCGCGAGCATTCTTAGGATGGACGGGCCGTCGATTGACCCAAGTATGCTCACCCCGCTTATGGTCATGCTGGTGGCAGCACTCTGCCTGACCGTCACCCTACTGTTTTTGCGCGTTGAGGCGACGCTCATGGAGCAGAAAATCCGGCGCTTGCAAATCATGCGAATCAGCCATAAAGAAGCCGCGCTATGACGTTTGTTGTAACCGACGCCTGCGTGCGCTGCAAATATACGGACTGTGTGGAAGTCTGCCCCGTCGATTGCTTTTACGAGGGCGAGAATATGCTCGTCATCCACCCCGACGAATGTATTGATTGCGGCGTATGCGAGCCGGAATGTCCGGTCGAGGCGATTAAGCCCGAATCAGAAGATTTACTCAAATGGGTTGAAATAAATCGCGAATACGCGCAAATCTGGCCGGTTATCACCAAGAAAAAGCCCGCACCCGCCGATGCCGATACCTTTAAAGGCCTCGAAAATAAGTTTGAAACCCATTTCAGCCCCGAGCCGGGCACGGGTGATTAGTCGCAAGTTGCTGAAAAATAATAAGAAAAAAAATTCGCAACTAATATTTCGATAATTTAACTAAATTTTTACCATTTTGTTTGCACGAAATTTGTGCTATACAGCATGAATCCTCAAGGAAATGAGGATTCCCAAACGCAAAGGCCCTACCATCCTGATGTGTGAGGCTCCTGCCACGGCAGAGGGCTAACGGGGTTTTATAAAAATGGTAAAAACCACGGCAGATGATGCCGCCAATGTGAGGTGAGAACATGGCAACCAAGGCAAAAGCAAAAAAATCAGTCACGAAATCGGTTTTAAAACCGGCGAAAAAAGCGCCGGTAAAGGCAGTTGCAAAAAAAGTAGCGAAACATATTCAGAAACCGTCGGTGAAGAAAGACACGGCGCGTACCAAGCAGGTAGCTGCGAAAGTTGCGATGAAGTCCTCGAGCCATTCATCGCTAAAACCCGGCAGCAAAAAGATCGAAGTCAAAAAACCCGTCATGGCCGCAAAATCAACAGCCTCTGCTGCTTCGCCGCTGGCCATCGTGACTCCATCGGCTACGCCCGCCAAGCGCGGCTTTGCGGTGGGTGAATATGTGGTATACCCAACCCATGGTGTGGGTTGTATTACGGGCATGGAGTCTGAGAAAATCGGCGAATACGAATTGAAAGTATTCGTGATTGCCTTTGAAAAAGACAAGATGACGCTGCGCGTGCCAGTCAGCCGTGCGGAGGCTGCGGGTCTGCGCTCGATTTCACCGGACGACCAGATTACCCGTGCGATAAGCACTTTGAAGGGGCGCGCGAAAATCGCTCGGGGGATGTGGAGCCGTCGCGCACAGGAATATGAGGCGAAGATCAATTCCGGCAATCTGGTGCAGATTGCAGAAGTGGTGCGCGATCTGCATAAGAATGTCGATCAGTCGGAGCGTTCCTATTCTGAGCGTATGATTTACGAGACCGCCATGCACCGACTGGTGGGGGAAGTCGCCGCTTCCGAGCGGGTGGATGTGAAATCCGCTCATGATCGGTTGCTGAAAGTTCTGCGTAAACAGGCGGCATAAGCCGCGCCTGAAGCGCCGAGGAAGAACCCCCGCCTTGTTAAGAGGCGGGGGTTTTTTTACATCTTCCGCGCGACCATCAGCTTCTTGATTTCGGCGATGGCTATCTGGGAACACTTGGAGCCTGTTCCTGATAGGGAGGCATGCTAAGCAGCGTGCGCTGTTGATCTGCGATTTTATTGGGGCGGTTAATATTTATCAGCATCATGTCAATAGGTGCGGCTAATGTATAGTTTGGGTCGCCTTGCCTGATAACAAATTCTTGTTGCATAAATTCAGTCGCATGCTCGGGGCTATTGGGAATCGCGAATATGCGGCCATATTCTTTAGCGATACGTTCTTCTGGCACTCTTTCTACGTTGATTGCGCGGGGCCAATAGCCATGCACTAATATTTTTACTTTGGGGAAGCGTTCTTTCACGCCTTTCAACCACTGAATGGTTTCAGCATTCTCGTAATTGGTACCGTAAGGCGCGGTCACTACGATTGCATCCAGTTTCTCCTTCCTTCCAGCGATATATTTTTCCAATGCATCAATGCAGGGCGCAATCGTGCGATAATCTTCCGGATTGTCCGTAATCACTTTTTGTTTAAAGTGATGAAATTGAATGCCGTCGCGACTTTGCAACCCCTCAAGCAAATCCATATCAATGTTGCCTGTATTCTCGTCCCAACTATCAGAATAGGGAGCAAAGGGGCTCTTAAGATGCTGCGCATCCAAATAGACAGAAGAGGCGTTGTTGCTGTACAGTACGAGTACATTTTTCAGTTTCTGGTCTTTTTCTGCCGTCGGGCTTGATACCGTTGTTTTTGGTTCAGTCATAACACCCCATCCCACGTTAAATCACACATCGGGGTTATTTTAACCCATAATCGCTAAAGAAATATGAAGATTTCGTTACATCTTCCGCGCGACCATCAGTTTCTTGATCTCGGCGATGGCTTTGGCGGGGTTTAAGCCTTTGGGGCAGGTCTTGGCGCAGTTCATGATGGTATGGCAGCGGTAAAGCCGGAACGGATCTTCGAGATTATCGAGGCGCTCGCCTGTCATTTCGTCGCGGCTGTCGATAATCCAGCGGTAAGCATGAAGCAGAATCGCCGGGCCTAAATAGCGGTCAGCATTCCACCAGTAGCTCGGGCAGGAGGTCGAGCAGCAGGCGCAGAGGATACATTCATAAAGACCGTCGAGCTTGGCGCGATCTTCGGGTGATTGCAGGCGCTCGCGCCCCTGTGGGGATTGTGATTCGGTCATGAGCCAGGGCTTGATCGATTCATACTGTGCATAGAAATGGGTCATGTCCGGCACCAGATCTTTGATGACGCTCATATGTGGCAGCGGATAAATTTTCACCTCGCCCTTCACTTCATCAATGGGTTTGAGGCAGGCGAGCGTATTCGTGCCGTCGATGTTCATCGCGCAGGAACCGCAGATTCCCTCGCGGCAGGAACGGCGAAAGGTAAGGGTGGAATCCACCTCGTCCTTAATTTTAATGAGAGCGTCGAGCACCATCGGCGCGCACTCATCCATATCCAGTTCGAAAGAATCAACGCGCGGATTTTTTGCTTTCCCCTCCGCATCTAAATCCTCCGGATCCCAGCGGTAAATCGAAAAAGTCTTGACGTTCTTCGCACCCACCCGCGCTTTATGTACGCGGCCATTTTTCTCGATTTTTGAATTGGCGGGTAAATTAAATTCAGCCATGGGTTACCTTCCTATGATTTCTTCACTTTGATATTGGGCATCAGCGGCAGGCCTTGTGCCTGTTTGTGACGGATTTCGAGAATCGTTTTCTGCATGGCAATGTAACGCTCTGGATAGCTCGGGTGTGTGCCGCGCACATAAATGCCCTGTGGCTCAAACTGCGCCATTTTGCGCCAGAAATCGGGCGCTTTTTCAATCGGGTACCCGGCGCGGGCGAGGATGTAAAGCCCGATATAATCTGCCTCCTGCTCAAACTCGGGCGAATAGGTGGTGAGAACCACATTCGCGCCAGTCTGCATGAAACCGCCACCCGTGTCCACGCCTTGACTGGCCGCCAGTATATCGATTGCCGCACCCATTAAGGCACCAGCGGTCACGTTCTGGCCCTGCACGCGCACATGATCCATGATGGCGTGCGCCAGTTCATGTGCCAGTACAAAGGCGAGATGGTTGTCATCGCTTGCAAACAGCATCATCGGAGCGGTGATATAGACCGTTCGTCCGTCCGTATACGCATTCACCCCGCGCTCGCCTTTAATTTCTAGGCTGAAATTGCACGGCTGCGACTCTTTCATCCCGAACATTTCATAGCAGATCTTCGTCGCCGGTGGGTTGACGCGCAACGCAACGTCCTGCAAGCGTACTTTCATGGCAACGGTGCGGCGGACGGGTTCCACAATCGGCGGAAAAGGATTATCCTGGGCGGCGCGCGCTTGTGCTGCGCGCTCGACCTCAATCTCCTGCGGTGAAGCGCTGGGCGAATCCGTCGTCGGCGTCGCGCAGGCGACAAGAAGGAGGAGCAGCGCAAGCACAAATGATGGACGGCGATTCACGTTTAATAGACCCGTTTTTTCGGTGGTACAGCCTCAACATCGTTCGACAAAGTGTGAAGATGCACTGGACGGTAATCGATCTTCGATTTGCCATGGTCATCCAGCCAGCAGAGCGTGTGTTTCAGCCAGGTGTCATCGTCGCGTTCGGGGAAATCCTCACGCGCATGGGCGCCGCGAGATTCCTTGCGGTTTTCCGCCGAGATAACGGTGATGAGAGCCTGGGCGCGCAGGTTATCAAGTTCGAGTGCCTCCACTAAGTCGGAATTGAAAATGAGGCCGCGATCAGCCAGATGCACATCGTCAAACGAATCATAGATGGCGCGCATTTTACTTACGCCCTCGGCGAGGGAGTCCTGCGTACGGAATACGGCGGCGTGATTCTGCATTGTTTTCTGCATGGCGCGCCGGATTTCCGAAGTGCGGCGCGAGCCTTTGGCATGGCGGATTTTATCGAAGCGGGTAAGGGATTTCTCGGTCGCAGCGGCAGGTGCGGCCTTGACCCGTGTGCCTTTCTTGACGGTGACGCTTGCGCGGTGGGCGGCAGCGCGACCAAATACCACTAAATCTAGCAGTGAGTTGGAACCCAGACGGTTAGCCCCATGCACGGAGACACAGGCCGCTTCGCCAATCGACATCAGCCCGGGCACGACCGCATCCGGCTTGCCGTTTTTGAGAGTGACGACTTCGCCGTGATAATTCGTGGGAATGCCCCCCATATTATAATGCACGGTGGGCAGCACGGGGATGGGCTGTTTGGTCACATCCACGCCCGCGAAAATTTTCGCAGTTTCCGAAATGCCCGGCAGACGGGCATGCAGCACGGCGGGGTCAAGGTGATCGAGATGCAGGAAAATATGGTCACCCTCCGGCCCCACGCCACGACCTTCGCGGATTTCAAGGGTCATGGAGCGGCTCACTACGTCGCGGCTTGCCAGATCCTTGGCGCTGGGTGCGTAACGCTCCATGAAGCGTTCGCCCTTGGAGTTCACCAGATAGCCTCCCTCGCCGCGCGCGCCTTCAGTTATCAGACAGCCTGCGCCATAAACACCCGTCGGGTGAAACTGGACAAATTCCATATCCTCAAGCGGCAGACCGGCGCGCACTGCCATACCCCCGCCATCGCCGGTGCAGGTATGGGCGGAGGTGGCCGAGAAATAGGCGCGACCATAGCCGCCGGTCGCGAGCACGGTCTGGTGGCCATAGAAGCGGTGCATCGTTCCGTCATCCAGATTCCAGGCAAGTACACCGCAGCATTGGCCCTCGTCATCCATTAATAAATCCACGGCAAAATATTCGATGAAAAACTTGGCCGAGTGTTTGAGCGCCTGGGTGTAAAGCGTGTGCAGAATCGCGTGCCCCGTACGATCAGCGGCGGCGCAGGTGCGTTGGGCTGCGGGGCCGTTGCCGTAGTCGGTTGTCATGCCGCCGAAGGGGCGCTGGTAAATTTTGCCATCTTTCGTGCGGCTGAACGGTACGCCGTAATGTTCAAGCTCAATAATCGCATCCGGCGCTTCGCGGCACATATATTCGATGGCATCCTGATCCCCAAGCCAGTCCGAGCCTTTGATCGTATCGTACATATGCCAGCGCCAGTCATCCTTGCCCATATTGCCAAGTGCTGCCGAAATCCCCCCCTGTGCGGCGACCGTATGGGAGCGCGTGGGAAACACTTTGCTGATACAGGCGGTGGATAAGCCCTGTTCCGCCATCCCGAAGGTGGCTCTGAGCCCTGCGCCGCCAGCGCCGACGACAATAACATCGTAATAATGGTCGGTGATGGGGTAGGCGGTGGAGGTCATAATTAAATCCCGAAGAAATGAAGTTTGATGACAGCGAAGATGCCGCAGACCGCGACCGTCAGGAACAGAAGCGTGTTCATCACAACGAGTGCCATTTTGAGTGCCTCGTGGTGGATGTAATCTTCAAGCACCGTCTGCACCCCAAGCCGCGCATGCAGTAGCCCCGCGCCCAGCAAACCAAGCATGGCAATCGCAACGAGGGGATGCTCAAGCCATGCTGAGACTTCCACGCGATTAGCATCCATAAGCCCACCCATGACCGCAACCATCAGCCAGATGGAAAGCGGAATCAGTACAATCGCGCTTACGCGCTGCAGCCACCAGTGATGTAGCCCGTCTTTGGCTGAGCCAAGCCCGCGGGCGCGGGCGAGCGGGGTATTTAAGTCCTGCTTATTGGTCATGCTAGCGGCTCCAGATAAGTGCCCAGGTGAGCAATGTCGCCACGGCAGTGAAAATCAGCGACGCCACCCCGGTTTGGGTCACATTTTTAAGCTCGAACCCAAGCCCGATATCCCAGGCGAGATGGCGGATTCCGTTGGCGAAATGGTAATAGAAAGCGACCGACCAGCCAATCAGCATGATTTGTCCGAAGATGGAACCGAAAAAATCCCGCCACATGGCGAAATAAGCGCTGTCATAGGCCGCCGCCCACAACCATGCCACGAAAAACAGGCTACCTACGGCCAGCACCACGCCGCTGATACGATGGAAAATCGACAATACTGAGGTAATTTGTGGCCGGTAAATCTGCAAATGCGGGGAGAGGGGGCGGCGTGAGGGGCTGGACATGGGATTTTCCAATGATTTTCGACTTATGTAGGGGCTTGGCGTGCGCTTGTCAAACCCGCGCATAGGTTGAGTGTGTTTCTACCGCCCCCATCCACCCCAATTTGTCACGGAATTGTCACGGGAATCCGCCTTAATGATGCGGTATTGTGAGAAAGTCTCATAGGGTAATCATTTGTCAAATAAAAACACATCCAGATTTCCTGTCAGTGCCGCTGGCATTGTCATTTACGGCACAAACAGTGACGGCAAGCGCGCCTTTGTGATGCCTTACACGGAAGGTCGGGTTGGCTTTGGGGATAAATACTATGTCCTGCCCAAAGGCGAGATAGATGAGGGTGAGAATCAGATTCAGGGCGCAATTCGCGAAACGGAAGAAGAAACCGGAATTTCGCTTGAAAAATTGCTCGGAGTGGATGGCGTGCGGGCCCTGAAAACAGGTGAGACGCTGACGTTGCCGCTGGAAAGTCCTGGTTACCATGGCGTTCGTGTGGTGAGACTTGGGCTTAACCCGGTTATTCACACAAGTGTTTCGCAAAGCCATAAAGGCCGTACTATGGCGCTTTACGGAATAGAGGTGGAAGGAATTGAAAATCTTGCTGGTTACTTGAAAAATCCGGAGAACGAAGCCACGCCGGATTTCAAAGTAAAGCGCTCGATTACGGAAATGGTGCAGGATAGAAAAAAATATCCCCATCTGGAAGATTTTCTAAGCTGGATGCGTAGCGGAAAAGTGCCTGATGCCGACTGGAGTCGGGGTAAAGCAGTTCCCGAACCAATTACAGACGAAGACGTGCAGAATTTTAAGCGCATCGAACGCGATTTCATGAGCGCAAAAAATAAGGAGGAAATTACGAATCTTCAGGAGTGGAGCGAGTTTTGTGAAAAAATGCCGAAAGCTCATTTCAGCACAATGCGTAAGATTTTTGCTAAAATTAAAAAGAATATCTCGGCCATGGGAATTACCAATGGCGATCATGCCATCATCAAGCTCGATGATAAGGACACCCCGCTTCAGTTTTTTCAGGAAGGGGCGGATGTCATTACGGCGGAGGATTATCTGAAGCAGTTTAGAAAAATGGAGAGTCAAAGCCGCAGCTACGCCAGCGGTTTTGGTGGTGCAAGAGCGGCAGATACTGAAGTGCCGCAGAATCTGCGGACAAGCCCTAAACTCACCATTACCCGTTCGCAGCTTGCGGCGGTAGTTCCATTCGTGCCGGTGAGGGAGTTATTTGCGGGATTCGGCAGGGAAAAAATTCGCCAGACGATGTCACTGCTTCCCTGCGGAAATGGGTGGAAGAAAGAGCACCACGATTACTGGAAACGTACGGTGGACGGTGTACAGCATCCACTATCTACCAGTGATGTGTTTAAGCCGCGACAGTCTTCGGCTTCAGCGCATATTTTGCAATCAGGGTCTCCGCAATCTGCACGGCGTTGAGTGCCGCGCCCTTACGCAGATTATCCGACACGATCCAGAGATTGATGCCGTTTTGAATCGTCGGGTCTTTACGCACGCGCGACACATAGACCGCATCTTCACCAGCAATTTCCGCCGGGGTGATGTAGCCGCCATCCTCGCGCCTGTCCACCAGCACTACGCCCGGGGCTTCGTTCAGAAGGTCATACACTTCCTTGACCGTGATGGGGTTGGTGAATTCCAGATTCACCGATTCCG
>JAJTIB010000214.1 GCA_021300075.1 Rickettsiales bacterium | reverse complement strand
TTCATCGCCGCCCTCAAGATGAGCGATGAATCCTAGCTCAGAACCGCTTCGCATTGCTTATCCCTTTCTTCCCCCCTTGCCATCTGCACTGCTTGCGCTACCATCAGGCCTCAAACCTTCCGAAAGGAGATTTTCATGAAACCCACTCTGACCGGCGCGGCACTGATAGCTTTCATGCTTGCGGCAGCAACGGCTGTTGACGCCGCCCCAAGCATTTCCCTCTCAAGCCGTAACATCACCCCGGGCAAGCCTCTTGCTAACGAGCAAGTCTATAACAGCTTCGGGTGCACCGGCAAGAACCTCTCCCCGCAGCTGGCATGGAGCAATATCCCCCCCGGCACGCGCAGCCTCGCCATCACCATGTTCGACCCCGATGCACCTACCGGAAGCGGCTGGTGGCACTGGGTGGTGTTTAATATTCCCGTCAGCACCATGACCCTGCAGGAAGGCGCGAGTGGCAAAACCGGCGCAGAAAATATGCCTGCAGGAGCCATTGAAAGCCGAACCGATTTTGGCACAACCGGCTATGGTGGTCCTTGCCCACCCCCTGGTCGCACTCACCGCTATATCACCACGCTGTGGGCGCTGAATGTGGATTCGCTGCCGCTGGATAAGGACGCTTCAGGCGCAATGGTTGGATTTTATCTCAACCAGCATAAAATCGCGAGCGCTGCCATCACCACGACTTTCGGGCGTTAGGCGCGGCCACTGCCATCACCACGCCCTGTGGGTGCAGGCTATATGCGCGTGAATCTGACCCATTTGCCGCCCGATATTGGGAGCTGTAAATGGGCTTGCGCGGCCTCCAAAAACCCATTATAGCGGCATTCCCAATACGTTGCCGACACCTGCTGAAGCAGGTCTTGAATACGGGGCATTAGCTCAGCTGGTAGAGCGCTTCCATGGCATGGAAGAGGTCAACGGTTCGACTCCGTTATGCTCCACCATAACTTCATGAATATAGTTCGATTCCTCCGTGGTGGCTTCTGACCAGGAATTCTGCGGAGTTCTAGGTTTTTGGTTCGTGTTATTGCAGAATCACCACCAAAGAGGACTCAATTATCCCAAACACCAGCGATAGCAATGGTTTCAGGGAGTTCTATGTTTTTACATGAATTTTCTTTTGCGAAGTATCTTCACGTCATCATTCGATAACTTGAACCATTCACCTCTGGCTCGCTTACGGGAGGTGAAAGTTTCTTGCGAAACGCTAGGCTTTCATTTTCTTACATAATACAGCTGCAAAAAGACTTAATTTAGTAATCCTACGTCCCGCAAAATGTCTGGTAGTTCCGGTTAGCGTGCGCAGGTGGTGTGCGGTACGGTAAATTGCTTTCGGTTTCATCAAACGGGTGTTGCACGGATTCGAGCAATGCATGGAAAGGCGTTAAGTTGCCTTCTTCTGCAGCAGCGAGCGCATCCTCCACATGCTGGTTGCGGGGGATGATGAGGGGGTTATTGGCACGCATCAGGCAGAAGGAGGATTTAAGGGGTTTGGGATTCCGCGCAAGCCGCGCCTGCCAGCGTATGTGCCAATCCTGAAACGCGGTGGATTGATACGCATCACCGTTGGGTATGGTATCACTGATGAGAGCACGGAAGGTGGTGGTGTAATCCGCGCCTGTGTGTTGCATCCATTCGAGCAATGATTGGATAAGCGTCAGATCGTCGGCTTCCTCGCCAAAGACCCCTAGCTTGCGGCGCATGCCGGAAAGCCATGCTTCGTTGAAGATTGCGCTATATCCCTCAATCGCGGATTCGGCGAGATCGGCGGATTGCTGCATATCTTCATGCAACAATGGTAGCAAAGTTTCAGCGAATCGTGCGAGATTCCACTGCGCGATGCTTGCCTGATTACCGAATGCATATCGCCCGTTGCGGTCGATAGAGCTGAACACCGTGTCCATCGCAAAGCGATCCATAAAGGCGCAGGGACCATAATCAATCGTCTCACCGCTGATGGTCATGTTGTCAGTGTTCATCACGCCGTGGATGAAGCCCACATGCATCCAGCTTGCCACCAACTTGGCTTGCCGTTCGATGACGGTATTCAGGAAAGCAAGATAGGGAGTATCGTGGCTGCTTAGTTCAGGATAGTGGCGGTTGATCGCATAATCGGTGAGTGCTTTTAAGCCCTCTCTGTCCTCACGCGCAGCAGCATATTCAAACGTGCCGACGCGAATGTGGCTTGCGGCCACGCGGGTCAGGATCGCACCTTGCTGCACCGTATCGCGGAAGACCGGCTCGCCCGTCGTCACCACCGCGAGGCTGCGCGTAGTGGAGATGCCCAGCGCGTGCATGGCTTCGCTGATGAGATATTCGCGCAGCATGGGGGCAAGTGCAGCGCGGCCATCACCACGGCGGGAGTATGGCGTCTGGCCGGAGCCTTTGAGCTGGATGTCATAGCGTTTACCGTCTGGGGCGATCTGTTCTCCAAGCAAATGCGCCCGGCCATCGCCGAGCATGGTGAAGTGGCCGAACTGATGCCCGGCATAGGCTTGTGCGATAGGTGTTGATCCTTCCAGCAGTACGTTGCCGGAAAATATACTCGCCAAATCATCGGGGTTGGTTTCGGCAAGTGAAAGGCCAAGACCACTGGCAAGCGCGTGATTGAAGATCGCCAGCTTTGGCGCTTTCACTGGCGTAGGCGCAATCCGCGTGTAAAAATCCGCTGGCAGCGTGGTGTAGCTGGCCTTCATATTCCAGCCTTGAGAGGCTTTTGGGTGTGTAGCGGCGTGATTATTCGTCATTGCATTTAAGCGGCACACGCCTCACAGGTGATGGGGAGTTCAATCACTGCATGTTCTGTCAGGCGCACGCCTTGAACTCTAAGAGATTCAAGCTGATGAATCACTGCGTGATCGTGCAGTTCTGCAACTTTGTGGCAATCATGGCAAACCGTAAGCACTGAAAGCGCGTGTTTATGATCGCCCGTGCAGTCACAGGCAACAAACGCGCCAAGCTCTTTGATTTTATGTACGGCACCTTCTTTAATCAGCACATCAAGCGCACGATAGATGATGGTAGGTGCCTTGATGCCCTGTGGTTTAAGCCATTCGAGCAAATCATAGGCGCTCATCGGCTTATGGCTATTTTTCAGTGCTTTAAGCACCAAATCACGCGGGTGTACGGGGTAGCTGCTTGGTCTTGCCATCATGCCTCCTAAAACAATTTGTTATATTATTACAAATTGCTTTACATGCAACTGGAATCGCTGCTAAAACCATTATTTGTTACAATATAACAAATAGAGGCAAGCATGTTACCAGTCACCGTCCTTTCCGGCTTTCTAGGAGCCGGGAAAACAACTCTCTTGAACCACATCCTCAACAACCGCGAAGGCCGCCGTGTGGCGGTTATCGTCAATGATATGAGCGAGGTAAATATCGACGCCGAGCTGGTGAAAAACGGCGGCGCGGAACTGAGCCACACGCAGGAAAAGCTGGTAGAGATGAGCAATGGCTGTATCTGCTGCACGCTGCGCGAGGATCTGCTGCTGGAGGTGGAGCGCCTCGCCAATGAAAATCGCTTTGATTACCTGCTGATTGAGTCCACGGGCATTTCCGAACCGCTGCCCGTGGCGGAAACCTTCACGTTTGAAGGTGAAGACGGCAAGAGCCTCTCGCACATCGCCAAGCTCGACACGATGGTGACGGTGGTGGATGCCTTCAACTTCCTGCGTGATTATGGGTCGCAAGACACGCTGATTCAGCGCGGCGAAGCGATGGGTGAAGCCGACGAGCGCACGGTGGTTGACCTGATTAACGAGCAGATTGAATTCTGCGATGTCATTGTGGTGAATAAGGCCGATCTGGTCAGTCATGACGATTTGCAGCGGCTGATTGCTATTTTGAACACGCTGAACCCACGAGCAAAAATCGTCCCCTCCGAGTTTGGCAAGGTGGATTTGGATCAGGTGCTTGGCACTGGCCTCTTTGATTTTGAGCAAGCCGAGCAAGCTCCGGGTTGGCTGAAGGAGTTGCGCGGAGAGCATGTTCCAGAAACTGAGGAATACGGCATTTCGAGCTTCGTGTATCGCTCACGCCGCCCATTCCACCCAGAGCGTTTCAAGCGGCTGATTGATAGCGAGTGGCCGGGCGTTATTCGCTCCAAAGGCTACTTCTGGCTCGCAAGCCGCTATGATTACGCTGGCAACTGGTCACAGGCTGGCGCGGTATGCCGCAATGAAATGGCCGGAAAATGGTGGGATGCCGTGCCTAAAGACAATTGGCCAGAGCATCCAGAAGCACGCGCTGGCATCAAGAAATACTTCCAAGGCGAGCACGGCGACCGCAGACAAGAGCTCGTGCTGATTGGCGTGGGTATGGATAAGGAAAAAATCACTGCGATGCTTGACGCGGCACTGCTCACCACGGAAGAAATGCGAAAAGGAAAAATCGGCTGGAAGCAGTTGCCCGATCCGTTCCCTGTTTGGGGTGAGAAGAAACAGGCAGCGTGATGAGTGATGCAGAAAACCCCATTCCTCCCCTGCCAGATGCGAAAACATTCCTTGAAGGTAAAGACGGGATAAAACCGCTACAGCACAAAGCGGATGCCTTGACGCAATTTGCGGCTGGGTTTGAAGAAGCGCCGCTTTCACTGACCTGCTCCCCAAGTTTAGTCCAGTCGTAAGTAGAGTCCTGCATGGTTATAGCTCCGCGTGATGGTTGGCACAAGGGGCGGGCGGAGCGACCACCCCGAGTCTGGCTTCGCCCGCCCCTTGTGCGGCGATGAACTCCGCCGGGGTCAGGTAGTTGAGCGCACTATGCGGCCGCACGGTATTATAATCCCGCCGCCATGCTTCGAGGATAGTGCGCGCTTCGTGAAGCGTGCTGAACCAGTGCTCGTTCAGGCATTCATCGCGCAGTTTGCCGTTCAGGCTCTCGGTGAAGCCATTCTGCTGTGGCTTGCCCGGTGTGATATAGTGCCAATCGATGCGCTGCGCGCGTGACCATTGCAGCACGTCGCGGCTGGTGAGTTCGGTGCCGTTGTCCGATACGATGACATGCGGGTTGCCGCGACGGCGCACCAGCGCCTCCAGCTCGCGTACCACCCGCGCGCCGCCGATCGAGGTATCAGCGACCAGCGCCAGACATTCGCGCGAGCACTGATCCATAATGCCCAGCACACGGAAGCGCCGGCCATCGGCCAGCGCATCGCTCATGAAGTCGAGGCTCCATACCTGGTTAATGCTGTCCGGCTTCGGCAATGGCTGGCGGGTGCCGGTAGCCTTCTTGCGACCCTTGCGGCGCGTTACCATTAACTGCTCCTCACGATATATACGCCGAATTTTCTTGATGTTGCACATAAATCCCTCGCGTGTGAGAAGGATCGCCAGACGCCGATAACCGAATCGCCGTCGTTTTCCGGCGAGGGTGCGCAATCGCTCGCGTAACGCAGTATCGAGGGAGTGCGTGAAGCGGTAACGCACCAGCGCCCGCGTAATGCCCAGCGCACGGCACGCCCGCCGCTCGCTGACACCATGCGTCTTACGAAGATACGCCACCACGTCACGCTTCGCGGGTGGCGTTACCACTTTTTTGCGTTGACGTCCTTCAGCATGGCGTTGTCCAGCATCGTCTCCGCCAGCAGCTTCTTCAGCCGCGCGTTCTCCGCCTCGAGCGCCCGCAGCCGCCGTGCGTCCGACACCTCCATCCCGCCGAACTTCGCCTTCCACTTGTAAAATGTCGCCGGGCTGATGCCGTGGCGGCGACATACTTCCAATGTCTTCCCCTTCGCTTCCTGCTCCTTCAACACCGCGATGATCTGTTCTTCACTGAAACGCTTCTTCATGGTCTGCTCCTCGCCCCATCCTAGAGCCATTAGGGTTACAGACTCTACCTGAAACTGACTCAGTTTACGGGGAGCAGGTCACGACGAGTCGACATACCCGAAGGATTAAACCTCGTCTCCGTTTTCAAATAGTTGGTGCCCCCGGTCAGACTCGAACTGACACATCCGTGAAGATAATGGATTTTGAATCCATCGCGTCTACCAATTCCACCACGGGGGCGTTATTTTTTGCTCGTGCCGACTATGTGCCGACTGA
>JAJTIB010000033.1 GCA_021300075.1 Rickettsiales bacterium | reverse complement strand
CGGCCTGTTGCCAGTGGAGATTCCGGCGGTCATTTCCAATCACGAGGATGCGCGGGCGCTGGTCGAATGGCATGGGTTGGACTTTCATTATTTGCCGGTGGATGCAGCGAGTAAAGCGACGCAGGAGAAGAAAATTCTCGCTCTCATCGAAGAAGAAAAGATCGAAACAGTGGTGCTCGCGCGCTATATGCAGATTCTCTCGCCCGCGCTTTCAGCAGCAGTGAGTGGCCGGGCGATTAACATCCATCATTCATTCCTGCCGAGCTTTAAGGGCGCGAAGCCCTACCATCAGGCCTATGCGCGCGGGGTGAAAATCATCGGCGCGACAGCGCATTATGTCACCGATGCGCTGGATGAAGGCCCCATTATCGAGCAGGAGGTCGAGCGGGTGGACCACAGCCAGTCACCCGAAGATCTGGCGGCCATTGGCCATGACATCGAAGCGCGCGTGCTCGCCCGCGCCCTTAAGTACCATCTCGAGCACCGCGTGCTGCTTAATGGAGTGAAAACCGTGGTATTTAAGTAGGCCGCGTTCTTTAAATGCTGTAAAACCAGCTATAAAGCGCATCGCTTAGGAAATGCAGCAGCAGGATGAGCGCGATGGGGCTTAGGTCAATTCCGCCCAGATTGGGCAGAATTCTGGCGAGAATGCGACGGATAGGGCGCAGCATCGGCTCGACAAGCATTTGCAGGGTGGAAAAAATGCGCTGAATCAACTGATTCTGGCGGTTGATGATGTCAAACTGCAGCAGCAGACTTAGAATAAGCCAGACAATAAGCGTTAGATTTATAAGGGAAATAAGATTCCCGATTAGATTGATGAAGGGGTTTAGCATGGCATTTTCCTTGTCAAGGTGAATCTTGCGGCATATAATACGAACCGAATCTTGGATGCAAGTACATACCAATCCAGATTTGCGCCTCCGGCAATGGTGGCGGCAAGGGGGCAAAGAACCCCGTTTCACAGATTTCAGCATGTAAGCTGAAGACATGGAGCTAGGTTATGGCCATAACACCCATCATACCCCCGGGAGGGGGAGGCATACGTCCGCAGGACGCACAGCGCAGCCGCGTTGTGGAATCGGCAACTTCAGCAATTGACGGGCGCGAAGAAGCAACGCAAGTGGATGGTCGTACCCTCGCGGTCGCTGAGACGGTGCGCCAGAATCAGGAAGCCGCACGCAACAGGCTGGATGAGGCGGATGTGAGGGTGCTCGATGAAGCTAATGCACAGGCAGCACTTGAGCGCCAATCGACCAGCGCTCAGCGTGCCCAGACCAACCGCTTGCCGCCCAATATCCTCTTACTCGTGAACGAGTAGGATTTTATAATGTCGTTACGCGACGGTGGGGGCAGCAGATTGTTTGATGCTCATCTCGGCTGCGCCTCACTGAGCGTGGCTCAGGGCTGTTGCCACCCCACACCCCCTCGCTTCGCTGCGCTCGCGGCTCGGCCTTCGGCCTACGCATGCTATACTCACGTGAGCAATTTATAGCACAAGTGAGTATCAAAACCGTCCGCCGTAAGCGGCGGTTTTGCGCCACGTAGCGAGCGAGACGCATAAATAATGATGTGTAATTATTTATGCGATTGACATTAATCTGCTAATGTTGGTTTCGCGTTTCTACCGCTTCTCGAGCGTGATGAATTTGCGCGGGGATTCACCAATGAATAGCTGTCGCGGCCGACCGATTTTGAGGCCCGGGTCTTCGATCATCTCTTTCCATTGTGCAATCCAGCCCGAAACTCTTGCCACTGCAAATAATACGGTGAAGAGCGAGGTCGGGATCCCGAGCGCGCGGTAGATAATACCCGAATAAAAATCGACATTGGGGTAGAGTTTGCGGTCGATGAAATACTCGTCGTTAAGCGCGATTCTCTCAAGCTCCATCGCGATTTTGAGAAGTGGTTCGTCGCCACGCCCCAGCTCTTCCAGCACCTCATGGCAGGATTTACGCAAGACCGCCGCCCGCGGGTCGTAGTTTTTATAGATGCGGTGGCCGAAACCCATTAGCCGGAAGGGGTCGTTCTTATCCTTTGCGCGTTTGATAAAATGCGGAATGTTTTTGATGTCACCAATCTCGCTCAGCATGGTGATGACGGCTTCATTTGCCCCGCCATGCGCTGGCCCCCAGAGCGAGGCAATCCCCGCGCCAATACAGGCAAAGGGGTTGGCGCCAGAGGAACCGGCCAGACGTACGGTTGAGGTTGAGGCATTCTGTTCGTGGTCGGCATGGAGTATGAAAATTTTCTCCATTGCGTCCGCAATCACCGGGTTCACATGGTACGGCTCGGCCGGAGTGGCAAACATCATATGCAGGAAATTTTCGCAGAACCCCAGTTCGTTGCGCGGATACACGAACGGGTGTCCCACCGAGTATTTATAGCACATCGCCGCCAAAGTCGGCATTTTAGCGATAAGGCGGAAAGCGGCAAGTTCACGCTCCTCGGGGTTATGAATATCGAGCGAATCGTGATAGAAAGCTGAAAGAGACGCAACCGCACCGACCATGATGGCCATCGGGTGCGAACGGCGGGGAAACCCGCGATAAAGAAACTGCAATTGTTCATGCACCATGGTGTGGTGCGTGATGCGGTAATCGAACCACTCCTTCTGTTTACCATTGGGCAGATCGCCATAGAGCAGCAGGTAGGCGACTTCGAGAAAGTCTGATTTGTCGGCGAGAGTTGCGATGTCATAGCCGCGATAACGCAGAATCCCTTTATCGCCGTCAATATAGGTAATTTCCGAATCGCAACTGGCGGTCGAGAGGAAACCGGGGTCGTAGGTGAAATGCCCGGTTTGTCCGTAGAGTTTGGTGATATCGATCACATTGGCGCCCTCGATCGCTTTGTAGATCGGAAACTCCACCGGTGCGCCGCCATTAATCTGTAAAGTGGCGCTACCGGCTTTTTTGAAACGCGAGGCTGCGTCCTGCGGTTTTCTGTTGGAGAGTTTGGGCCGTGGCGGCACGCCAAGCATCGGTTTTTTCTTGGCCTTGGATTTCTCGGCCTTATGCGGCTTCATTTTGGCAGCGTATTTGGCCATGATCCTCTCCTGTGCGACTTATGTATTACGGGATGTTGAGCCTAGACGTCTCAATCTGTGACGTCAACCGCCCTTGGCGCGGGGGATGTTTCAGGTCATGAATCCTTGCGTCGCTGTAGCAGTTTCAGCACGTTGCGGTCGAGGCTCGATAGCGGCAGTCTGGCAAGGGCTTCACGATTGTACCAGCTTCTGGAGTTCCCCGTTCGTGTGCATTCCAGCCGTACCGTGGCCTCTAACCGGAAATGGCTATAGATATGGGTGAGAGTGCCAATCTTTTTTCCACCGTTATGGCTTGCCGCAAGCTGCGGAAACCCATACATCCCGCCGAGCAGTGCCGTTTCGCGGTGTTCGAGATAAAGTCGCCCTTTCGCGTCTTCGCGTACCAGAATCACGACGTGGCGGATGGGGATTTTCTTTTTCGCTTTCGCTTGCGGATAATGGGTCGGGTCTGACTGACCCTTGCAGATGCCGGAGGCAGGACATGCGTTGCAGCGCGGCGCTTTGGGGGTGCATATCATCGCTCCCAGATCCATCATGGCCTGATTGTAATCGAAGGGATTCTTTTTATTCATGAGTGTCTCTGCACCTGCCCAAAGCTCAGCCTCTTTCGGTTGGGTTAATGCAAAAATCCGCGCGACGATACGTTTGACATTGGCTTCCATCACCACCATGGGCTGATGATAGGCGAAGGCGAGAATGGCGTGCGCTGTATTGCGGCCAATGCCGGGGAGGGTGAGTAAGGTGTCAGGTTCCGGGTTCCAGGTTTCAGTTAGGATTTCCGGAAACTGAAACCTGAAACCTGACACCCGCTTCGCCGCCTCATGCAGATGCGCGGCGCGGCGGTAATAGCCCAGGCCTTCCCAGGCTTTCATCACCGCTTCGCGTGGCGCGGCGGCGAGGGCTTCGAGGGTTGGAAACTGTTGCAAAAAATTGTGGTAGTAGCGGTCGCGCACGGTTGCCACCTGCGTCTGTTGCAGCATGATCTCGCTGACCCAGATATGGTAGGGGTCGCGTGTTTGACGCCAGGGCAGATCGTGTCGGCCATGTGCCTGATACCAATGCTGCAGTGCGAGATGAAACCGAAGTAATTTCCCGGGTTTTATCTGCGCGTCTTTCGTGGGTTTGATAGCGTTACGAGCCATCATCAAGCTATACAGCATGCGTCTGGTGATGACATCGAAATTAGCCACCTGAACTGATGAACCATCTAAATTGTTATCAAAAACCCTCCGCTGAAAGCGGCGGTTTTGCGGCGCGTAACGAGCGTAACGCAAAAACAATCTATAAGATTATTTTTGCAAATGACTATAGTTCCATTATAACCCGCCGCGTATGGCATTGATTGTACAGAAATTCGGTGGAACGTCGGTCGGTGATTGCGAGCGCATTCAGCATGTGGCGACCCTTGTCAAGCGCGAGGCGGCGGCGGGGCATCAGGTTATTGTTGTGGTTTCAGCGATGGCAGGGGTGACCAACCAGCTGGTCGATTATTGCCAGACCATGAATTCGTTGATGACGCCGGAAGCACAGGCCAACTATGATCATGTGGTGAGCAGCGGCGAGCAGATTACTTCCGGTCTTCTGGCACTGGCACTGGAAAGTCTCGGCCTTAAGGCGCGCGCCTGGTGCGGCTGGCAATTGCCCCTGCGCTCCGACAATATGTACTCTAAAGCGCGTATTGATGCCATTGAAACGGCAGCGATACATGCTTCGTTCGCGCGCGGCGAAATTGCGGTAGTGGCCGGGTTCCAGGGTATTACCGCCGAGGGCCGCATCAGCACACTCGGGCGCGGCGGCTCGGATACATCGGCGGTGGCTCTTGCCGCAGCATTTGGTGCGGATCGCTGTGATATTTATACCGATGTGGACGGGGTCTATACCTGTGACCCGCGCATCGTGAAGCGGGCACAAAAACTGCATCGTGTCTCGTACGAGGAGATGTTGGAGATGGCGTCGCTGGGATCGAAGGTGCTGCAGACGCGCTCGGTCGAGCTGGCGATGAATTATGGCGTCAAGGTGCAGGTGCTTTCGACGTTTGA
Source organism: Rickettsiales bacterium (assembly GCA_021300075.1). GTDB lineage: Bacteria > Pseudomonadota > Alphaproteobacteria > Rickettsiales > UBA3002 > JAFLDD01. The sequence continues at coordinate 2,259 of JAJTIB010000033.1, read as the reverse complement.
TGACCGGCCGGCGGACAGTATCCCCGGCACATTACTGGTGGATGAGGAGGAGATCGTGGAAAAACACAGAGTCACGGGGATCGCCTATAGCCGCGACGAGGCACGGGTAACGCTCACCAATGTGGAAAACCGACCCGGGGTTTCGGCCGGGCTCTTTGGCCCACTGGCGGAGGCGGGGATTAACGTCGATATGATTGTTCAGAACGTGACTGAAGACGGCAAACAGACAGATATCACTTTCACCGTCGGCAAGACAGACCTCGCCCGTGCGCTTGACATCGTCAAGCATGACAAGCGCGTGCCCAAATGTGACTCGGTGCATTCGGATGCGGGGGTTGCGAAAGTCTCTGTCATTGGTGTCGGGATGCGATCGCATGCCGGGGTAGCGGCCGAAATGTTCCGCACATTGGCGGAGAAAAATATCAACATTATTGTGATCTCGACCTCAGAAATCAAAACCTCGGTTTTGATTGACGAGAGCTATCTCGAACTTGCGCTTCGCGCGCTTCATACGGCCTATGGTCTGGATGCGGCAGAGGAGAAAAACTGATGGCAGCCTCCCTGAAAGAACTTTGGAAGCGCGGTACGGAATTTCTTGGATCGCAGCACGCCATCATGGGCGGAGCAATGAGCTGGGTGAGCGAGCGCAATCTCGTTGCGGCCTTGTCCAATGCCGGTGCATTCGGGGTGATTGCAGCCAGTTCCATGCCGCCGGAATTGCTCGATAAAGAAATCAAGGCGACTCGCTCCCTGACCGCAAAACCTTTTGGCGTGAATCTGATTTTGATGCACCCGAAGCTCGATGCATTAATCGATATCTGTATCGCCAACAACGTGAGCCATGTTGTGCTGGCCGGCGGTATTCCCAAAGCGACCGTGGTAACGCGGTTGAAAGACGCGGGCGCGAAAGTCGTTGCCTTTGCGCCCACGGCGGCGATTGGTCGGAAACTCATTAAGATGGGGGTCGATGCGCTGGTGATTGAGGGGATGGAGGCGGGGGGCCATATCGGCCCCGTTTCGACCTCGGTACTGGCGCAGGAAATTTTACCAGTGATTCGTGACGTGCCGGTGTTCGTAGCTGGCGGTATTGGCCGGGGCGAGGCGATTGTGAGTTATCTGGAAATGGGAGCCTCCGGTGTCCAGCTAGGTACACGCTTTGTCTGCGCGAATGAATCCATCGCTCACCCGAATTTCAAACAGGCATTTATCAAAGCCAATGCGCGTGATGCGATACCCTCGGTGCAATATCACCCCGATTTTCCAGTGATTCCGGTGCGCGCAATTGCCAATAAAGCATCCGAAGATTTTATGCGATTTCAGAAAGACACGGTGGAGAAAGTTTTTTCCGGTCAGATGGGTAAAGAAGAAGGCCAGCTTGCGATTGAGCATTTCTGGGCAGGTGCCCTGCGTAAGGCTGTGATTGAAGGGGATATTGAGCGTGGATCGCTGATGGCGGGGCAATCGGTCGGCATGGTGCAGCGCACACAAAGCGTGCAGGAAATCATTGACGAACTGGTGCAACAAGCGGCATTATATTTAGCGAATAAGCCCGCCGCCTAATATTCTTCGTACTGCAAAAAACAGGCGTCTTTTTCACCTTAAAAACAGGCTCGGCATGGCCAATGTGATTCCCATTGACTCTCCGCCCTCGGCGTTGCAATCGCCGATCATTCTGTTGCGTAAAGTGCGTGACGTAATGACGGCGACGTCTGGCGCTACCCAGCAGAAACTCGACACCCTGGTACAAGTGATCGCCGAATCGCTCTCGGCCGAAGTCTGTTCGCTTTACGTGACGCGCCCAGGCGAGGTGCTCGAACTATTTGCAAGTTACGGCCTTAAACAGACCTCCATTCACGTGACTCGTCTGCGCGTTGGCGAGGGGCTGGTAGGCGAGGTGGCGGCCACCGCGCTTGACCTGAATCTGTCCGAGCCGCAGCTTCATCCAAAATTCGTTTACCGGCCGGAGACGGGGGAGGAGCTATACCATTCCTTCGTGGGCGTACCGCTCCTTCATAGCCATAAAGTGGTGGGCGTGCTCGTCGTTCAGGGTAAAACCTCGCGCAGTTTCTCGGACGATCTGGTGGAGATTTTACATACCGTGGCGATGGTGATTGCCGAGCTTGCCATCGGCACTAAGATTGTCGATGTTTTTGAGATTGCAGGGCAGGAGCACCCGTCGCTGCAATCGCAGCAACTGGCGGGGGTGACGCTATCAGCGGGGATTGCCAAAGCGCCGGTGGTACTGCACCGCCCGAAAAT
>JAJTIB010000009.1 GCA_021300075.1 Rickettsiales bacterium | reverse complement strand
ACGGGTATTTATCACCGAGGAGGGAATTGACCTCGTGCCCTCTTATCTGCGCTTTCTGCGCGGGGTGATTGATTCGGCCGATCTGCCCCTTAATATCAGCCGAGAGACGCTGCAGAAAAATGCGCTGCTGACGAAGATCCGTGAATCCGTGACCTCGCGGGTGCTGACTGAGCTCAAAAAACGTGCCGAGAAAGATCCGGCGGACTATCAGAAGTTCTGGGAAAATTTTGGCCCCGCCCTTAAAGAGGGTTTATGCGAATCCACCGAGCCGCGCGATAAAATCCTTGATGCCTGTCGTTTTTATTCGACACATGATGACGGTCTCACATCGCTTGCCGCATACAAAGAACGCATGAAGCCCGGGCAGGAGGCGATTTATTATCTGACAGGCGATTCGCTGGCGGCGCTGCAAAAAAGCCCGCAGATTGAGGGTTTCAGAAAACGCGGTGTTGAGGTGCTTTTACTGACCGACCATGTCGATGATTTCTGGACGAACGTGACTTTGCAGTATGGGAATATGCCGCTGCGTTCAGTTATTCGTGCCGGTGAGGATCTGGCGAAATTTCCGCCACCCGAAGGCGAGTCCGCGCCCGAGCAAAGCGCGCCCGGCGATACGATAGAGAAGCTCATCACCACGATGAAAACGCTTTATGGTGATGAAATTCGCGAGGTGCGAGTGACGCACAAGCTCGATCACAGCCCCGTATGTCTGGCGGTCGCTGAAGGCGGCATGGATATGCGGATGGAGCGGTTTTTGGTGGAGCATCGGCAATTGCCAAAAAAGATGCCCAAAATTCTGGAGGTGAACCCAGCCCATCCGCTTATCAGAAAACTGGCAGCAAATCCTGCGCCTGATGCGCCGGAATTTCAAGATGCGTTATGGCTGTTGCTGGATGAAGCGCGAATTGCCGAGGGCGAACCGGTCGGGGATATGAGTGCGTTTCTGCGCCGGCTTAACGCGGCCTTACTGGTTCAGAACCATTGATGGATTTTCAAGCGCCTTCAAATCATTCTGCCAACTGGTGCGGCCGGGGTTGAGATTAATGGCCGCAACTAAATCTTCTCTGGCGCGATCATTCTGTTTCAGATTGCGGTAGGCAACGCTGCGAAGGTAGAAAAACTCCGCGTTGTTGTCCTTATCGGCGATAAGCCGACCGCCAAGTGAAATAGCCTCTCTCAGATCGGCATTGCCAAGGCCTGGCTGCATCATGTTTTTGGTAAGCCCACGGTTAAGCAGTGTTCGCATATTTTCGGGGTTTAGAGCCAGTGCCTGATCAAAATATTTAATCGACTGAGTGAAATGTAGTTTTGCTGCGCCTGGATTGTTATTGAGTTTAGCCATCTGCGCGTCGATCCCCTCACCGCTGGCGCGCAGGAGCAGTTTCTGCTCATCGCTTTGATACACAAGTTGGCCACCAGCCGCATAGGTGAGACAAGGAAAAGCGCCCAGCATCAAAAGGGAAAGAAGAAGTAAGAATCGCATGGTGTAAATACAAAAAAGAAAGTTTTGTAGGAAGATTCTGATAGGCTAGGCGGGTTGATCAGGATAAATTTCCTGCTCAAGACTGATGATCTGGTCGCGCATACGCAATTTTTGTTTTTTAAGTTGTGCGAGACGGAACTCATTCGAATTTGACCCAGAAAGCTCAGCGATTTCGTGGTCAAGTCGGCGGTGCTGATCTTTGAGCTCGTCGAGTTGTTTGAGAACAACAATGCTATCATTCATAGTCACTTGCCATTGCGTCAACATGTTGGCTTGCCATTTTTCGAGGTTTATTTTTTATTATTCAGCGTTGGAAATTAGCACATTTTTTAGGCAGTTCCAAATCATTTTCAGCGATTGTGGATATCGGCGTTTATCCAATGCCTTGGACAAATAATAATGATAGCTGTTTGACTGCTTATACTCACGTGAGCAATTTATTGCACAAGTGAGTATCAAAACCGTCTGCCGTAAGCGGAGGTTTTGCGCCGCCCCCGCCTGCGCGGGGGTAAACTCCGCGAGGGAGACGCATAAATAATTATGTGTAATTATTTATGCAACTGACTATAATTCGTCAATCAGCTACCCAAAACACCTTCCAATACAGGCGGTTCCTTGCCGCGCACCGAGCGTAACTGAAAAAATCTCTGAGATTACCTTCTGGGAGTAAAAATCTTCATATAAAGCATTGGCTTAATAATTTATGTGTCGCGCGAAAAAACGACGCTACCCGACTGAATGGAAAGGGATTTTGTGACTTCTTCTGCTTTTGTGCGGCGTTTACCCGGCTGTTGCAGCTCAATGAGGCGAAGCGCCCTGCCATCGCCGCATTGAATGGTGAGGTTCTGGCCATCGAGCACTGTGCCGGGTGCGCGGTGATTTCCCGCGACGATTTCAGCAGCAAAAATTTTCACCCTCTCTCCGGCCAGCATAGTGTATGCACCCGGTGTCGGAGCGAGGCTGCGTATCTGATTACGGATTGCCTCCGCCGGTCGCGCCCAGTCAATCGGCTGGTCTTCTTTGGTGATTTTGGCAGCATATGTGACGCCTTGATCTGCTTGCGCGATGGGCTGGGGCGGCATACCTGCTGCCAGCTGATCAAGATAATCGATTGTCATGACAGCGCCGAGTGCGGCCATCGCGTCATGCAGCGCGCCGGCATCCATCGTTTTGTCTATGGTGAAATCCTGCCGCAGAAGAACATTGCCAGTGTCAAGCCCTGCCGCCATCTGCATCAGGCAGCATTGGGTCGTGGTATCTCCAGCCATGAGCGTGCGGACGATGGGTGCTGCCCCCCGCCAGCGCGGGAGAGCCGAAGGGTGGATGTTGACGCAGCCAAAGCGCGGCGCGGCGAGAATCGCGGGCGGCAATAATAGGCCATAGGCTGCGACAACGGCGATATCCGCCTTGAAGGATACGAATTCCGCCTGAGCCTCGGGTGTTTTAAGACTGGCGGGGGTCATAACCGGAAGATTCTTATCTGCGGCGAGTTGTGCCACCGGGGTAGGGGTGAGTTTCTGCCCGCGTCCGGCGGGGCGGGGGGGCTGGCTATAAACTGCGACAACGTGATGAGGGGATTCTAGAATACCGCGCAGGGTCGGCAGCGCAAAAGCGGGCGAACCCATGAAAATGACGCGGAGCGCCGTCATCGCCGTGAAGAAGCACTGGCGCAGGACTGGCGGGCATTTACGTAGCGCACATCGCGCGCTACCGCGCCTGATTCGGATAATTGCGTGAATTCCCTGGCGGACATAGCTTTCATCAATGTTTCAATAGTGCAGCGACAGGGCGCCATTAATTCCTGTCTGTTTCTTGCACAGGAGCGCAGAAAGACGGGGACGGTATCAGCCGGCCAGATGTCAGGCGCCGCCGTCGTCGGCGCAGTCGGCGCGATGGGCGCTTGGGGCGCGACCGGCACAGGGGCCGAAGCGCCTGCACTCGGGGCGGCTGGCGGAGCGGAGGGATTTTTACCGACATTGGTCACTGCCCAATCAGGAAATGTGGGTGTAGGTGCAGTCGTCGTGCCAGGGGCGGGCGCAGGCGCAGCTGTAGGTATGGGAATCTGTGCCTGTGCGGCGGCACTCATGAGCAGGAGAGGAATGATAAGGGATAAGCGCATGATGAGAAACTAGCGCCGCGTTTCCCGCTTGTCACCCATCATAGCAAAGATTTGCACAGGGGGTGGGGCAGGATTCTTCAGAAGCCATTCCCTGCCAGCGGAAGATGGTTATCCGCCACAGCGGGGGGAGATTTTAGGCAATCCTGAATTTCAACTGCTGATTAACTGCCTTCCCTGATACCTGGAACCTGATACCTGGAACCTGATACCTGCTCCCTGAAATCAGAAAGCCGCACTGCCAGCGGGGCGCTCCTCGATTATGCCGAGGCGTTTGGCTTTGGTAAGTTTACGCAGAATCATGTCGCGCTTGAGTTT
>JAJTIB010000177.1 GCA_021300075.1 Rickettsiales bacterium | reverse complement strand
GGTAGAGTTTGATGAGGAAAATGCCAATCGCTTGGTGGCTGGCGCCACCGGGAAGGCCTATCACCGGGGCGATACTACGCATGCGTTGCCGCTCAGTTTTGTTCGTTTTGAGCCTTACGTTCGGCCGAAACAGAATCTGGCGGTCGCCGGTCAGCGAGTGGATACGCGGGTGCTGCAGGTAATTTTTGCGCTACAGGGCGACACTTCTTCGACCTATGTCGGTGAGCAGATGGATGTATTTATTGATGCCACGCCCACCATCGCCGCAGTTTCAACGACTACCTCACCCACTTCATCTGCAACGGGAAACAGCAAATGAATCGTCCTGTAACATCGCGATGGTGGATATTAATAGTGATGTTGCCGCTTGCCGGCTGCACTCTGGCAGAGGGCTGGACATCACCCGTGCCGTGGTTTGCGAATGAATCGGCACAGAAAGCCGAAATACTATCGCCTGAATTCAGCGAAACACAGCGTTGGTGGGTTATTTTTAACGACCCGCTTATGGACCCGTTGATCGATAAGTTGCTGGCCCAAAATCTTGATATGAAGATTGCTGAGTCGCGGGTGCGTGAAGCCCGCGCCCTGAATGCGACCGTCGCCTCGGGACTTTTTCCACAAGTGAATCTCGGTGGCAGCGCCGGACGTGGTAATAGTCAGCTTGGTGCAACCAAGCCTGTCTCCGTCCTAGAGGGTGGGTTTGATGCAAGCTGGGAGATTGACCTGTTTGGTGCTACGCGCTCGGCGATTGAAGCCAGCGAGGCGAGTAGTCGAGCCACCCTCGCCAGTGCCGAGGACGTTCGCAATCGCCTAATCGCTGAATTACTTCGCAGTATTGTACTTTGGCGGCAATCCAATGAAACTTTGCGTGTCACCCGCGCACTGATCGAGGTGCAGGACGAACAGGTCGCAATTTTTGCGGCGCGGGTGAATGGCGGATTGATAGGAGATGCCGAGCTCGCACGTGCCCGTGCCCAGCGCGAGCAGACAGCCGTGGCGCTGCCCCTGGCGCGGGCAGAGCGCCGCAGCGCCCAGTATCAGATTGAAGCCCTGATGGGACAGAAGCCCGGAAGTTTATCGGCTTTCCTCAAACCCCATGCCGATACCCCACTTAACGTGCCACCCGTGCCGGAACTGGCCTCGTATGATGTGGCAGTGATTCGTGCCCGTCCTGATATTCGAGCGGCGCGTGAGGAAATGATCGCCGCTCAGGCGGATTTAGCCGTAGCTGAGGCGAAGCTCTGGCCCAGCATCAATATTGGTAGCTTCTTCGGTCTGCGCGACGTTTCGGGCAAAGTGTCCACGGCCGAAAATCCCATCTGGTCGCTGGCGGCGGATGTCAGTGCGCCTCTTCTTGATTTTGGCCGACTCAGTGGTCAGGTAGATGCTTCGAATGCCCGCGCGGAAGCGGCGACGCTACGCTATGAGCAGAAAGTGATTGGCGCCCTGCAGGAGGCGCGCACAGCTTTTTCCGAAACGCTTGAAAGCGTTAACGCGATGCGTATCCAGCAGCGGGCGTTAGAGGGCCGTGAAGATGCTTCCAATCTGGAGAGGGAGCGTTTCCGCAACGGACTGAGCGATATGACCAACCTCACCACCGCTGAGACCGAGCGCGTTCGGGCGAGTCTGCTGCTTATCCTTGAACGCGCCAATGCCGCTAATGCCAGTGTGCGCTATCATAAAGCTCTTGGTCTGGCGGTACTGATGCCTAAAAACGATGAAACTCAGCCAGCAGACGTGCTAGTAAAAAAGTAATCGCCAATTTGATTGCGGCGTTAGCGAACCCGCCTATACTCGCAGCATGACGTATGCCTTACCAACTACGCGCTGCGGATTTGTCGCCCTTATCGGCGCGCCGAACGCTGGAAAATCTACACTGCTCAACGCACTGGTGGGCAGCAAGATTTCCATCGTCACTCCCAAAGCACAGACGACGCGGAGCCGTATCACCGGCATCTGTATGCATCAGCAATCACAATTGGTGCTGGTCGATGTTCCGGGTATCTTCGCCGCTCAGAAACGCTTTGAAAAAGCGATGGTGGATTGCGCCTGGAGTAGCGCCTCGGAGGCGGATGCGGTGCTATTTCTCTATGACGTGAAACGCAAGCCGGATGCTGAGACGGAAGCCGCACTTGAGCGACTAAAATCCATCCATAAGCCGCTTTATCTGGCCCTTAATAAGGTGGATGTGCTGGCAGATAAAGCGAAGCTACTGGCGCTTGTCGCATGGTTTCAGGCGCGCGCGACATTCGCGGATGTATTCATGATTTCGGCATTAAAGCGTGACGGGCTTACGGTGCTTCTCGACAAAGTGAGTGCGGCGTTGCCCCAAAGCCCATTCTTATTTCCTGAAGACACGATGACCGAGATCCCAATGCGGTTTCTGGCCGCCGAATTAACCCGAGAACAGTGTTTTCTGCGTCTAAGTGAAGAGATTCCTTATACGCTGGCGGTCGAAACCGAATCCTACGACGAACGGGCGGATGGCAGTATTGAGATCCGTCAGATTATCGTGGTGCAGAATGAACGGCAGAAAATTATCGTCATCGGTAATGGCGGCGCGCAGCTCAAAGCTATCGGCATGGCGGCGCGGCAGGAAATCGCCCGTGTATTCGGTCATCCGTGCCATTTATTTCTCTTCGTCAAAGTACGCGAAGACTGGAAAGAGCAACCCGCTATGTATGCTATGTTGGGTCTTAAACACGGATGATTGAGTGGCAGGAACAGGCACTGGTGCTGGAGGCGGCGAAATTCGCCGAGTATGACGCGCTGGTCACGTTATTGACGCCCACACACGGCATTGTTAAAGCGATCGTCAAGGGCGCACTCAGCCGCCGCCATCGCGCGGGCCTCGAGCCATTGACGCTGGTAGAGGCGAATTTTCAATCGCGACTGCCCGAACATCTGGGGCGGGTGACGCTTGAAATTATCACTCCCTATGCGGCGAGGGTGCTGGCCGACCCCATCAAACTCACAGCCATTTCTTCGCTCGCGACACTCATGAAAACCAGTCTGCCAGAGCACGACCCGCACCCTGAAATTTTTGGCGGTGTGGCGCGTCTGCTGGAGATGATGCTTCATATGTCTGAGGCGCAGCACTGGCTGCCCCATTATATCGGACTTGAGATAGCAATTCTGGAAGTACTCGGCTTCGGCCTTGATTTGTCGAGCTGCGCGGCGACCGGCAGCCGTGAGGATCTGCAATATGTATCGCCCAAATCGGGGCGTGCGGTCTGCCGCGCGGCGGGGGCACAATATGCAGCCAAACTATTGCCTTTGCCAGTTTTCCTGCGCGAGGGAACGGCGCGTCCCGAATGGAGCGAACTAGCGGATGGCTTGAAAATGACCGCACATTTCATCGAACATTGGCTATTGGCGGCGATTCACCGACCCTTGCCACCGCTTCGGGCGCGTTTGAGCGAGCAGGTGGGGCGCATGGCTACCAGCCGTGTCTCGGCTTAGGCCAATAGTCTAATCTTCATCAATTTGTCACAATTCTCGGCCTCGGTTTTTGCTAATATAACCCTAAGGAAAAACCTATGGCAGACGCTGTAACTTCACCATCACCATCCCCAAACGCTCCGGCGTCCACAACGGCTGCGCCTTCGGCTGCCGATACGGCGGCAAGCAACGCCAATGAGATCGCCAGAAAAGCGAAAGAACAAGCCGATGCAGCTGGTGCAGCGGTGGTAAGGAATGCGGCTAGAAATAAAGCCGAAGAAAAAACAAGAGAGGCAGCAAGATTAAATGAGGAAGCCGCCAAAGCTCTTGAGGATCTTGAAGCCGCCAATAAGGAGCTACAAAGCGCGATTAGTGCTAATAACGCTGAAGAAATTCAGGTAGCTAATGAAAAAGTCAGAAGCGCAAATCAATTGGTACAAAGTAAGGCGGCTGATGCCAGAAGAGCGGCGGAGGAGTCTCAAAGACAAACTAAAATTGCACAAGGTCAGACTGGCGGATCCACAGGATCCAGTACCAGTTCCGTTCAAGGTTTAAAAGATGAAACCCAAGGTTTGGGTAGTAAAGCGGCGGAGTGGGTTTCCAATGTATTCAAGAATCCGGGCGGTCTTATCGGTTCGATAGTCGGTGGGCTTGGAGCATGGTTTATCTCCAGCATGTTTGGTGCCGGCCCGTTCCAGAAAATTCTGATGGTTCTTTTGCTGCCAATGGGACTGATTATGGGTGCGAATCTTGGCAATAACTGGGCCAAGGGCGATTCCCCTTCAACACCTTCGCCCGCCGGCGGTAGCGCGCAAGGGGGACCGAGGCAAGAGGTGCAACCGGGGCAGGCGCCTGCTCAACCTGTAATCTTGACGCCACCCCCACCGCCTCCTCCACCTCCAGGTACGAGAATTTCGGCTTCTGATACCAGTTTTCCACCCCCGTCAGTTGGCATAGACTTGGCCAGAGGCTTACCGGTGACTCATGTGCCCAGGGATGTGCCCGTGACGCCCTCACCTGTGCCACCACAAGCTCATCCTATCGACTCAGGCAGTGTCCATTATAGCGCGTAGGTTCGTAGTTTCCCTTGCATTGCCTAGGTTTTTCGCTAGTTTCTCTGGCCAATGGCCGCCAAACCTCACTCCCCTGAACAGATTGACCGCGTCGAATTCAAAGACGCGCTGGGCGAGCGTTATCTTGCTTACGCGCTTTCAACCATCACCGCCCGCTCACTGCCAGACGTGCGGGATGGCCTGAAGCCTGTACATCGCCGCCTCCTTTACGCCATGCTCCAGCTTAAACTCGACCCAAGTGCGGGCTTCAAGAAATGCGCCCGCGTGGTCGGGGACGTGATTGGTAAATACCACCCCCATGGCGATACGGCGGTTTATGACACGATGGTGCGTCTCGCGCAGAGTTTCGCCGTACGCTATCCGCTGGTCGAGGGGCAGGGGAATTTCGGTTCAATCGATGGTGATAATCCGGCGGCGATGCGCTATACCGAGGCACGGCTGACGGATGTCGCCGTCGCGTTGATGGAAGATATTACCTCCGACACGGTGGATTTCCGCCCTACTTACGATGGCACGGAGCAGGAGCCGACGGTGATGCCGGCGGGCTTCCCCAACCTTCTGGCTAATGGCGCCGAAGGCATCGCAGTAGGGATGGCGACGTCGATTCCGCCGCATAACATCCTCGAAATCTGCGATGCGCTCATCTACCTCATCAAAAGTCCTGATGCGCGGATTGAAACGTTGATGAACCATGTGCAGGGGCCGGATTTCCCGACCGGCGGCTTTATTGCTGAGGCGCGTGAAACCATCACCGAAGCCTATGCCACTGGTCGCGGTTCGCTGCGGGT
>JAJTIB010000082.1 GCA_021300075.1 Rickettsiales bacterium | reverse complement strand
TCCCGCCAATCAATACCCCCGTGCCCCCCGGCCCCGTGCATGGAATGACATTGCCATTTGCATCAATTGTCGAAAGCGGCTTGGTTTGCGCCGGATTACCATTCGCGTGGGCCATATCCGGGCTAAGCACGAATAGCAACATCACCCCCAGACATGCCATGAACAGGCGGGCGGGTATAGCAACCATGGTTGAACGAAACGCCACGGTCATCTTCGCCCTCCCACCATACCCTGAATAGCGCTGCTCACCTGATCCATGGCTTGACTTTGTCCCGCCCACTTACCGGTTTGCCCGAACAGGTCCAGCGTTTGCGTCGCGCTGCCGTTCAGATCGTTGGCAATCGAGGGGACAACCCGCATCAACGCATTCATGATAAAGACGATCACCGCCACAAGAATCGCCGAACTCATCAACTCATCCATAAAGGAGGCTTCCGTCGTTTTTGGGGTGCGTTTTTGTGCAACTATGTCCCAGTTGATACTATGTACATTCAACCCGACAACCCACCCCTTAGCGCAATTCTGGGCGGCGCCCACCGCACCACCAACCCCGCCGCCGCTGGGCAGGTTCAGCCCGCATTTCGTCATCAGCACGTTACCGCCCACCCCCTTCTGGTTGACAGTATTGGCAGCATCCTGATTGGAACTGTCGCCAATAATCTCCGGCCCAATGGTTTTTGTATTATACGCACCAATCTGTTCGAGATAGCTGTTCAGATTAAAGCCATTTGCCTTGGCGGCGTCGCCGGCGATGACACGGACAAAAGAGCGTTCGCCGGAGAAAACCACCACATCCAGTGCCGCTACTGCAAAGCTGACAAAAACGACAATAATCACCGGCTGCAAGGCACAATTAATAATGAACTTCACCCAGGTGTCGAAATATTGTTTGGTCGTGCGGAAAATCACCAGCGGCAGGAACAACGGCGCAAGGAACATTAACAGCATCAGCGCGATATGGGCCATCAAAAAAGTGAACAGCACCCGCACCATGAATATCAGCATGGTATAAAGGAACATGAGACCAATCACACCGACGATAAAACCTGGCACCGAAGAGAACAGGGCAGATGCAAAAAATGCAACCAGCCCGCGGGCGAGGCCAACACCACCCACCATCGGATTGGCAGACGGTGCGCTGCCGAGGGCATTGCCCACATCAATACCCACCAGTGTGTCCACCAGACAATCCAGCCGCTCCCAGACAGAGGTTTTACTCACCAGACAGACCGGCGTGGTGGGGTGATGCACGGTCGCGAAGGTGAACATCGTGTCCGACATCGCGTCCATCATCTCCAGGATCATATCGTAGGCAACGTCGATATTTTGTACAAAATAAGATACAAAGGCAATTTTTAGCAGGATCACCATGGCATCGCGGCCAATCTTCTCGACCATGCCCAGCGCCATCATCACCCCAAAACCAATCACGCCTAACGTTAATATGGCCGTCACAAAATTGGCGACTAAGGGATAAAATTGTACAAAAAAAAGTGCCCCGGCATTGTCCAATGTCTGACGCACGCAGCCAACAATCCGAACGGTAAGGCCGGGATAGGCGCTGCAATCAGCCACCACCGGCCCCGCCGCATGGGCTGCCTCGGGTAACACCAATAACAACACCAGCACCGCACCCACTAGTCCCAGCCGGGCGACTCGCAACCAGGGTGCATGGCAGTTCCACATCATTTTTCTTTTACCCGTTTGGTGTAAATGGGTAGCCAGATTTCTGGATCATCTCCGACCTGTGCGCGAATTTCATCGAGCAAGCCCACCGTTTCCGCACGGCCAGAGAGAACACTGATGATGTCGTCCATGCCGGAGAGATCAATACGCGCGACCACCACGTCCTTGCCCTGCTTCACCAGGAAATAGCGCGTCGAGGGGTCAGTATTTTTCAATAGATTAAACTCACGCTCCGAGAGCATGAAGGCTTTACGGTAGCCCTCGGTAGCTTTGGGGTTGGGCAGAAAAATCTGTGTCGCTGTCTGCTGAATCAGCGTGTCAGAGATACTGCTGTTGAGTGCATCCTCCACCGACTGGGTGGCAAAGACCACCATCCCATTCAGTTTTCTGAGCGTCTTGAGCCAATCCTTGATTTTTGAGGCGAAGACTTTGTTATCGATGAGCGCCCAGGCCTCATCGAGAATAATCATAGTTGGCGTACCATCCAGCGAAAGCTGAATGCGATGAAAAAGGTACAACAATACCGGAATCAGGCATGCACGGTTGGCCAGCACGTCGCCCATCTCAAACCCGAAGACGGTGCTGGAATGGAAATCCATTACATCTTCAACATTATCGAAGATCGGCGCAAAGCGGCCGCCCGAATGCCAGGGCTTGAGTCGGGTGGCGAGCGTCCCCGCGCCTTCTAGTCCAAAAAACGGCGCCACATTCCGAAGAACACGATCCTTCTTTTCCAGCGTGTAATTACCATCGATCGCCCGCTGGATAAATTCAAAGTCAGCGGCGGTGACAAGCTCATCATTAACCGATACCAGTGCCCGGAGCCATTCGGCGATGAAGGAACGGTTTTCCATCGTATCGTCGAGTTGCAGCGGATTGAAATAGCATTTCTTGCCGGGATCAATATGCGTATATTTCCCCCCCAGCGCGCGCACGAAAATATCCACCCCCCGGTCTTTGTCGAACATAAACATACGACAGCGATACTTCTGCGCCTGGGCGCAGAGGAAATTCATGAGCACCGTTTTTCCGGCGCCGGTTGGGCCAATGATGGTGGTGTGCCCCACATCGCGGGCATGAAAATTGAAAAAGTACGGCGTGCCCGAGGTAGTGTCAAATACGGTCACCGCCGGACCCCAGTGGTTGCCGGTGGCGCTGCCGACTGGATAGTTATGCATCGCGGCGAAACCGGAAATATTGAGCGTGTTGATCTTCGCTTTGCGCCCGACAAATTCAAAATTCCCTGGCAGCTGCGCCCAGTAACATTGCTCGAGTATCAGATTCTCACGCACTGGATTAATGCCCACATTCACCAGCTCGGCAATCACCATGGAAATCGCCCCCTCAAGAGCCGCAAGGCTCTCTTCCATGCACATCACTGTCAGGTGATGTTCACCAAACGCGATATGCCCCGACATCGCCATATCGAGCGCATCCGAAATCTCGCGCACCTGCGACACCGCCACATCCTGTGAATTAGCCATGCGCCGTTGTTGCAGCTGCATGGAACCGATATTGGTCTGGCGATTCAGGAACTGGTAGGATTGAGCGATAACAAATTCAAACGGCAGCTGCAAAAACGCATCCATGATGCCAGCGGCGGTGGCCGGCGAGTATTCCTTGATACTCACCATCGCCGCGTATTTTAAGCCGGTAGCAGTGCGTATCTCAATCGCCCGTGACCCGAAATAAAGCCGATTGATGGGCAAGTAATGGGCTATATCCATCGACGGCAACAGCATTGGCTGTGCGTCTCCCCCATTGACCAGTCGCCCGAGAAATTCAAGCGGCTGCGACATCGGGCCGAATTCCGTCATCTCGGTCGTCAGTACCCGCGCGCCATAATCTTTGAAAGTCGCCAGAACGCGGTAAACGGCTTCCTTTAATTCCTTGTGGGCTTCGCGCAGTTGGGTGTCCTCCGATTCCTTGTCAGCCCGACTTTCAATACGCTGAAACAGCGTTTCCAACTTCGCTGCGCCCCGCATATCCTCTTTGCGAATGATGGTGATGTAGAGTTCATTGATAAAACTCGCTTTGGCCTGATGCTTCTGCTTCCATCGATCATCAATGATTTTGGCAAAGCCTCTGGGCATCGAGCTTCCAGGATAGGCCGATTGTCGCCGCCGGATCGTATGAAAATAAAGCGCGAAAGTCCCCTCTGCCATGCTTTTATAGAGGGAATTCCGAACCATCTTTTTCATATCTACAATATCATCATCGGCGGTCTCAAACGAGAATCCATCCATCTTGATAATCTGCAGTAGTTCTTTTTTCTTGGTAATAATGGTCTCTTTATCCCAGTGATAATCGTAAGGGATAAACTCCGCCGCAGAGACTTCCCGTTTAGCGGGCCCTGCTTTTGAAACGGAACGTTTTTTTAACTGGCCAAAAAACATCTAAAACACATCATAGGAGTTGGTATGGTGATGATAACCGCGATTCCAGGTCAGGAAACCCTTACTGAGCCTGAGCATCCAGAGTTCCACCGCGCGCGGCTCTTTCATGCAGAGCAGATAGCCAAAACCGTGAATGAGTATGCCGTAAAAGAACGAGGCAAAGTCATGGGTATTGATGAACAGCACCATCGTGATCATCGCGTTGAGCACGAAATACATATAGCTTACGCCGGCAATCATAGGGGGGCGGGCAAGGCCTTGAAATAACGGATCCGCTTTAAGACGTCCACCAGCCATGGCATTATCCTTTCCGGAAGAAAGCCTGTTTATCGTCGTTTGTCCAATTTATGGGACAACCAACGACTAAAACCGTCACGATCAAAACCGTACGTCGTAAGCGGACATGTTACGCCGCGCAGCGAGCATAACACAAAAATAACTGGCATCATTATTTTTGCAAACGACTATATCTTGGCAAATCATAGACTTGCTTTTAGGGTAACATTTTACGAAAATTCTACCAAGAAATTACTAAGTTTTCGTTAATTTCTTACGCCTGCATGAAAATTTTTGTGGCGGATTTACCCTACCAGCGCCCGGGCAAATTCGTGAGCATCAAAGGCTTGCATGTCTTCTACAGCTTCACCCACCCCAATCGCGTGGATGGGCAGGCCGAACCGGGCGGTAAGTGCCAGCACAATCCCCGCTTTTGCCGTGCCGTCGAGCTTGGTGATGATGAGCCCCGTAACCCCTGCGGTTTCCTTGAATGCCTCCACTTGCGTAAGTGCATTCTGGCCGGTCGTGGCGTCGAGCACCTGAATCACCCGGTGCGGCGCGCCGGGCAGGGCTTTGCCGATCACGCGGCGGATTTTTTCGAGCTCCGCCATGAGCGGTGCTTTGGTCTGCAGCCGCCCGGCCGTGTCAATCAGCAGCAGGTCAACCCCCTCTTTTACCGCGCGCTCCGTCGCCTGAAAGGCGAGCGCCGCCGGGTCGCTGTTTGCGGCGCCCGTCACGCAGGGGACATTCGCGCGCTCTGCCCATTGCTGCAATTGCTCCACCGCCGCTGCGCGGAATGTATCCGCCGCGGCCAGCATCACGCGCTTACCCTGACGCTGATAGTGATGCGCGAGCTTGCCGATGGTGGTAGTTTTTCCATTCCCATTCACCCCCACCATCACAATCACGTGCGGAGTCGCGCTGGTAACATCCAATGGCGTGGCGAAAGGCGCAAGCCGCCGCGCAATCGCGGAGGCCAACAAGGCTTTCACTTCGTTTTCGGAAATATCTTTATCAACGCGACCTTGGGCAATTTCCGCGACGATTTCGGCGGCCATGACAGCGCCGACATCCGCTGTAATCAGTAAATCTTCGAGTGATTCAAGTGCCGATGCATCGAGTTTTTTCTTGGTGAAAATCTCAGCAATCCCCACACTCAAACGCGAGGAGGATTTTTTTAGACCAAAAGAGATTTTAGAGAAGAGGGTCATAAGTCATAAGTCATAGGTTTTAGGTTTTAGGTTGTAGGGAAGGAAGTATTTAGTATTCGGTATTCTGTGAAGCAACCTTCTTCCCGGAACCCGAAACCCGGAACCTGAAACCTATAACCTAAAACCCCCTACCCGGCATAGGCTCGCACATCATCCGCCCGCGCTATTGTCACCGCCAGCGTTGCACCAATGGCTGCGGGCACGGAAAGGCGCACGGGCGTGAAATCCTCCGCATGGCCGCTTTGCCCGTCCTGCTCCACGATGATGTTCAACGTTTTTCCCACCTGCCGGGCAAGGTGGCGGGTAAGCTGCGTTTCCCCCGCCGCACGCAGCTTAGCAGCGCGTGCCTTACGCAATGCGGGCGGTACTTGCGGCATTTTCGCCGCCGGTGTGCCAGAGCGCGGCGAATAGGGGAAGACATGCAGATAGGTCAGCCCCGCTTCTTCCACCAGTGCCAGAGTATTTTCAAACATCTGCTCCGTCTCGGTTGGGAAGCCCGCAATAATATCTGCTCCAAACACCATTTCGGGTCTGAGTGCGCGCACCCTGGCGCAGAACGCCAGAATATCGGCGCGCAGATGCCGCCGCTTCATGCGCTTTAAAATCATATCATCCCCCGCCTGCAGACTCACATGCAGATGGGGCATGAGGCGCGGCTCCTCGGCAATCAGCCGGTATAAATCCGCATCCACCTCGACCGCATCAATCGACGACAGGCGCAGGCGCGGCAACTCCGGCACCAGCGCCAGCACGCGGCGGATCATCTGGCCAAGTGTGGGCTTGCCGGGTAGATCCGCGCCATAGGCAGAAATATCCACCCCCGTAAACACCACTTCCTGATAGCCGGAAGCCACAAGTGCCGCCACCTGACGCGCGATTTCGCCGATAGGGACAGAGCGTGAATTCCCCCGCCCATAAGGGATGATGCAGAAGGTGCAGCGGTGATCGCAGCCATTTTGCACCTGCACGAAAGCGCGGGCACGGCCATCAAACGCCGTCACCAGATGCGAGGCCGTTTCCTTGACGCTCATGATGTCGTTGACGCGAGTTTTTTCGGTATCGAACGCGGCTTGGGGTTTTTGATTCCCCCCTCCATCTCCCCCCGCATGCGGGGGGAGTGAAGGGGAGAGCGAGCGCCACTCCTCCGCCACCAGTTTTTCGTGATTCCCAAGCACCAGCCCAACACCCTCAATCGCCGCATATTCCGCTGGGTTGATCTGCGCCGCGCAGCCAGTCACAATGATACGCGCGGAGGGATGCTCGCGGTGCGCGCGGCGAATCGCCTGACGCGCCTGTTTCTCGGCTTCCGCCGTCACCGCACAGGTATTGAAGATGATGGTATCCGCAAGCCCCGCCGCCTCGGCATGCGCTTTCATCACTTCACTTTCGTAAGTGTTGAGCCGGCAGCCGAAAGTGTGGATGGTGGTGGTCATGGGTCAGGTTGTAGGTTTCAGGTTATAGGTTGTAGGTTATAGGTTTCAGGTTATAGGTTATAGCAGTTAGTTCTTATGTTAGTGAGGGTAGAAATTGCCTATTTCACTGTAAAAGCTCAAACCTAAAACCTACAACCTATAACCTACAACCTAAACCCCAATTTCCCCCTCAAATACATAGGCGACGGCGCCGGTCATATAGACCTCGCCATTCCCTTCGCCCGCCTGCCACTCGATGGTGAGCGTGCCGCCCGGCAGTTCCACATTGGCCGTGCGCCCGCACAAATCGCGCCTGACACCGGCCACCACCGCCGCACAGGCTGCTGAACCGCAGGCGAGCGTTTCGCCCGTGCCGCGCTCCCAGACTTTCATACGCAGCCGGTTATCCGCCAGCACCTGCACGGCGCTGATATTGGCGCGCTCAGGAAAGAGCGGATGGGTTTCAAGCTTCGCACCCCATTCGGCGATACGCACAAAATTCGTGTCGCGCACAAAAAATATCGCATGGGGGTTGCCCATATTGACAGCGACCGGGTCGGCCAGCCCGCCCACTTCCAGCCCCAGATGCAGCGTATTGCGCGATTCGGAAAGCGGAATCTCGCGCCAGTCCCATTTCGGTGTGCCCATATTCACCCGCACCTGCTCGCCTTCCGCGCGTTCAGCGGTGCGGATGCCTGCCGCCGTTTGAATGGTGACGGAC
>JAJTIB010000197.1 GCA_021300075.1 Rickettsiales bacterium | reverse complement strand
CTTCTGGCCGAGGATATTGCAATCGCCGCGACAACTGGCTAGAGAGAATGCGTGTGCCGCTTTAGCTCAGAGGTAGAGCAACCGCCTTGTAAGCGGTAGGTCGTCAGTTCAATTCCGACAAGCGGCACCATTTTACCATCAAAACGATTAAGAATCGTTTTGATGGTAAAATCATGGGAGTCTTGCTGAGGGCAAGGCGAGGACACGAGCCGAAGCCCGAAGCTCAGACGGACATGTTCGCCTGCGGCGAAGGTAGACGAATGAAATACCTTCTTACCTCCCCACCTGCCGCACGGAAATTCTAATAGAATCTCGAGCATTACTGGGCTAAGACCCTTCCCCATGCGCTCGCACTCACCCCGCTCCAGCGAAAAACCCGGTTCCCCCGCCCGTTACTGGATGGTGGGCTGGCATGCCGTGCTGGCCGCTCTCAACAACCCCGAGCGCGAGATCAGCCGCCTTGTGGTCAGCCGCGCCTCAGCCGATGCGCTACCAAAATTTGCGCGCAAACTTACACCCGAAATCGTCGAGGGCAGGGAAATCGAAAAGCTCGCAGGCGGCGACGCGGTGCATCAGGGCATCGCGGCACTGGTCAAACCGCTTGCGCGCGACGCGCTTGACCCGGCACTCGCGACCACCGGCCCGCTGGTGATGCTTGATCAAGTGACGGACCCCCATAATATCGGCGCGATTTTGCGCTCTTGTGCGGCCTTTGGCGCAAGTGCCCTGATTCTCACCCGCGATCATTCGGCGCGCGAAACGGCGGCGATGGCCAAGGCTGCCAGTGGCGCGCTTGATCTATTGCCTGTTATGGAAGTCACAAATCTGGCCCAGAGTTTGAAGGAAGTCAAAAACGCCGGCTTCTGGGTTTTGGGGCTGGATGGCGGGGGTAAACGCGCCCTGCATGAAGTGGATCTTCGCGGTAAACTCGCGCTGGTGCTTGGTGCCGAAGGTAAGGGTATGCGCCGTCTCACCTGCGATCATTGCGACGAAGTGGTGCGTCTACCCATTGCTCCGGCGATGGAAAGCCTCAATGTCTCAAATGCAGCGGCCATCGCCCTTTATCAACTTTATACAGGCCGCATATGAGCAGCGCGACTTGCCCCCTTCCCGAGGAAGATACTCTCGCCGAAACCATGCTGCGCGATGCAAAAGCAGCCGGTGCAGCGGCTGCCGAAGTAATGCTGGTGCATAGCCGCGACAAACAGGCCGGTATCCGCCTCGGCGCGCCCGAAACCATTGAACAGGCTGAGTCCCGCGCCCTGGGGCTACGCGTTTTTGTCGGGCGCAAAAGCGCGACTGTTTCGACCTCGGATTTATCGCGCGGGGCATTAAAACAACTGACCGAAGATGCCGTCATGATGGCCAAAGCCGCGCCGGATGATCCTTATGCCGGGCTGGCCGATAAAGCCCTCCTCGCCCGTGACCTGCCGGATCTCGATTTATACGACGCAAATGAACCAGAAATGGCCGAGCTTCAAGCCCTCGCCAAACGCGCCGAGGAAGCGGGACGCAACACACCCGGCATCACTAACAGCGAAGGCGCGGAAGCAAGCTGGGGGCAGCAGACCATGATGCTCATGACCTCCCACGGCGTCCATGTTCAGACCCGCAGCAGCCATTGCAGCATGGCTTTGTCGCTAATTGCAGGTAAAGGCGAAGAGATGCAGCGTGATTACGCCTATCGCACCCGCCGTTTTTTTGACGATTTACCGCCACCCGAAACGATCGGTCAGGAAGCGGCCAGCCGTACACTTTCGCGCCTGAATCCGAGCAAACTCGCAAGCCAGTCCCTGCCTGTGTTATTCGAGCCGCGCGTGGGTAAGCAATTGCTTGGCGCTTTTGCCAGTGCCATTTCCGGAGCGGCGATAGCGCGTGGCACGAGCTTCCTCAAAGACGCGATGGGACAACAGATTTTCGCACCCGGCATCACGATTACGGACGACCCGCTGCGCCCGCGCGGCCTCGCCTCGCGCCCCTGCGACGCGGAAGGCGTCGTAGTGAAAAAAATCTCCCCCATCACTGCCGGCGTGCTAAATAGCTGGTTTCTTGATACGCGCTCGGCCAATCAGCTGGGGCTTGAAACCACCGGCCACGCCGCGCGCAGCATGGCTTCTGCCCCCTCCCCTTCGCCCAGCAATCTTTATATCGAAGCGGGCGCAACCCCTCTATCCGAATTTCTGGCGCAGGACGAAACCGCGCTTTATATTACCGAGACGTTCGGCCATGGTATGAATCTCATCACCGGTGATTACTCGCAAGGCGCATCAGGATTTTTGCTGCAATGCGGCAAGCGCGTCAGCACCATCAGCGAAATTACGATTGCGGGAAATTTACGCACCATGTTTTTAGCCCTTGCGGTTGCCGACGATCTGGCCTTTGATTACGGTATTAACGTGCCAACGATTCGCATCGAACGCATGGCCATCGCCGGAAATTAAACCATGACGAACAGCCAACCAAGCACTAAACCCGCCCGCTCCCTTGCGCTGCTGCGGCGCGTGGTGTCGGCCTATATCGAGCCTTACCGTGGCCGACTTTTTCTCGCCATGCTGGCGATGATTGTCGTAGCCGCCGCGACGGGAGCGAATGCCTACATGATTCAGCCAGTGCTTGATGGTATTTTCATGAATAAAAATGCAGAGCTTTTGATGCTGCTGCCACTCGCCGTCATCGCCATCACGCTGGTTCAGTCACTTGCCGATTATCTGCAGACACTGCAGCTTCGCTATGTGGGACAGAAAGTCGTCTCCGACATGCAGGGCGATCTTTTCGCGCATCTGATGCATGCGGATCTAACCACTTTTCACGACCAGACCTCGGGACGCCTTATCTCGCGTATGACCAACGACATCATGCTGCTTCGCCAGGCTGTCTCGACCGTACTCACGGGATTTATCAAAGAATCACTGACGCTGGTATTTCTCGTAGGCGTCATGTTCTACCAAAGCTGGCAGATGTCCCTCATTTCGTTTGCAATTCTGGTATTCGCGGTTCTGCCCATCCTGCGGCTCGGGCGCAGAATGCGGAAAGTCACCGGCGCAACACAAGCCCGTTTTGCCGATTTCACCAGCCAGCTTGATGACACATTCCAAGGCGTGCGCGCGGTCAAATCCTACGGGCGGGAGGATTTTGAAATCGCCCGCGTGCGCCATTCAGTCGCCGAACTCTTCGCGCTCTATTACAAAGCGGCGAGGATTCAGGCGGCATCTGCTCCTATGCTCAATCTCTTGGGCGGGGTGGCGGTCGCCGCCGTCATCTGGTTTGGCGGCATGAAGGTGATTGCCGGCATCACTACAACGGGTGCATTTTTCTCGTTTCTTACAGCGATGATCATGGCCTACCGCCCGGTCAAAGTGCTCGCGAGTTTGAATTCGCAGCTGCAAGAAGGCATGGCCGCCGCCAGTCGCTTCTTTGAGGTAATGGACCGTGACCCGGTCATTGCTGACGCGCCGCATGCCGTCCCCCTGCGCGTGAGTGAAGGAGCTGTGACCTTCGAACATGCCTATTTTACCTACCCCGGCGGTAAAGCCGGCGTGTTTGATATTTCCTTCCATCTGCCACCGCGCAAAATCGTGGCGCTGGTGGGGCCTTCAGGTGGGGGCAAAAGTACCATCATCAACCTACTGCAGCGTTTCTATGAGACCAACGCCGGACGTATTCTGGTGGATGGACAGGAAGTGCGCGACGTTACCCTCGCCTCCATGCGTCAGGCTTTTGCGCTTGTGAGCCAAGACATCGTGCTGTTTGATGATACGGTTGCAAACAACATCCGTTACGGGCGGCTGGATGCGACGGAAGACGACATTATCGCAGCAGCAAAAAAAGCCCATGCCGACGAATTCATCCGCGAATTACCGCAAGGCTATGACACGCCCATTGGTCCGCATGGCGTGCGGCTCTCGGGCGGGCAGCGTCAGCGGCTTTCAATCGCCCGCGCCATCCTCAAAGACGCACCCATTCTGCTGCTTGATGAAGCCACTTCGGCGCTTGATAATACCTCCGAACGTGCGGTGCAGACGGCGCTCAACGAACTCATGGCGGCGCGTACGACGCTGGTGATCGCCCATCGCCTCACCACCATTCACCATGCGGATGAAATCCTCGTGCTCGATCAGGGGCGCATTGTCGAGCGCGGCACGCATACTGAGCTTGTGGCGGCCGGCGGCATGTATCACGGGCTTTACCAACTACAGTTTTCTGCGCCATGAAGCGCCTGCTCAAATCACCCGCCGTCCAATGGCTGCTGGCGCTTATCATCAGCCTGTGGCTTCGGGTCGTGTACCTGACTTCACGCAAAACGAAGATCATTGCGCCTGCCGCCGAGGCCGCGATGCGTGGTGAGGAGCCGGGTATTTTCTGCTTCTGGCATGGGCGCATGATTCTGCATCCCTTCATCAAACCCCCCGGGCGAGCCATGCGCGTGCTCATTTCGCATCACCGCGACGGGGCGCTGATTACCGCCGTCATGCGCTTTTTTGATATCGGCACGGTGCGCGGCTCCAGCCGCAAGGGGGGCGATCAGGCGCTACGGGAGTTATTCACGGTTCTGGCAAATGGCGACAATATCTCCATCACACCGGACGGGCCGAAAGGGCCGGCCTATATTGCTCAACATGGGGCTGCCTATGCCGCGCAGAAAACTGGCCTCAAAGTAATCCCCCTCTGCTTCAGTTCAAGCCGCGCCCGACGCTTTAAAAGCTGGGACAAATTTTTACTGCCCCGCCTCTTTGGTCATGTCGTGTTTGTGGTCGGCCAACCGCTGAGCTTTGCGCCGGAAGAACCTATTGAAACTGCCTCAGAGCGCCTCACGCAGGCGATGAACGCGGTCATGCAGGAAGCCGACCAGAAAGCCGGTCGCATATGATGCTGGCACTATACAAAACACTCGGCATCTGCCTGACACCGCTCTTGTTTATCTGGCTTCAAAACCGCGTGCGGCGCGGCAAGGAAGAAGCAGCACGCCTTGGTGAACGATTTGGCCGCACCCGCCTAAAACGCCCGGCCGGAACGCTTGTGTGGGTGCATGCGGCAAGCGTGGGCGAAACCCAGTCAGTGCTGATGCTGCTGGACGGTCTTCTTAAGGAATATCCCGCACATCATATTCTCATAACCACCGGTACGGTGACCTCGGCCGCGCTCGTCAAACGCAGCGCATTGCCGCGTACCATCCACCAGTATTTACCAAGCGACGTGCCCGCCGCGACACGCCGTTTTCTTGATCACTGGCAACCGAATCTCGTGCTCTGGGCGGAGTCAGAATTGTGGCCACTGATGCTGCACCGCATTGCCGCGCATGGGATACCTCTCATCATGGTGAATGGCCGCATGTCGGAAACCACTTTTAAGCAGTGGCAGCGTCTGCCGGAATTTACCCGCGCCATGCTTGCCGGAGTTACCATCTGTTTCGCCATGAGCGAGGCCGACGGCGCGCGGTTCCACGCGCTTGGTATCAGCAAAGTGCGCTCGGTAGGTAATATGAAATATGACGCGGCAGCCTTGGCATTTGATGCGGGCAGTCTGACGCAATTGGCCGAGTCCCTCGCCGGTCGTCCGGTGTGGGTTGCGGCCAGTACCCATCCGGGTGAGGAGGAAATCATTATTGCTGCGGCGCAACAATTGCGCCAGAATATCCCAGATATTCTCACCATTATTGTGCCGCGTCACGCAAGTCGAGGCCGCGAAATTGCTGCACTTATTGCACGCGAGAAAATTCCTTTCGCTCAGCGTAGCGAAGGTCAAGCCATTACCACGCAAACGGCTATCTATCTCGCCGATACGATGGGCGAACTGGGACTATTCTACCGCCTGAGTGATCTTGTTTTTATTGGCGGCTCGCTAATTGACCATGGCGGCCATAACCCGCTTGAACCGGCACGGCTTAATTGCGCGCTCCTCAGTGGTCCCCATACCCGCAATTTCAACGAAGTCATGGCCGCGCTGCGCGCACAAAACGCTATCCGCATTGTTATAGATGCTGACACGCTGGCTCACGAAATCTCAGCATTACTTGGCGACGATGCCGCCCGCGTCACTATGGCCGAACATGCACTCGGCGTCGTCGAAGCCTCTCAGGGTGCTACCTCCACCATCCAGCAATATCTGCGCCCGTGGCTTATGGGTAAGGGGGGCGCGCCATGAGAAATTTCTGGAAGACACGGGGGTTTCTCGCCCAGATATTACGTCCCGTTGCTGCGATCTACGCAGTCGGCACATTAATTGATCGAATGCTGACGACACCAAAACATGCAGGTATTCCGGTGATTTCAGTCGGCAATGTTACCGCCGGTGGAGCCGGAAAAACCCCCACCACCCTTGCACTGGCAAAATTGCTGGCGGAACACTCCCCTCATATCCTCACCCGCGGATACGGCGCAAAAATTGTTGCACCCTTGCGCGTTAATCCAGCGCAACATACGGCACGCGATGTCGGCGACGAAGCACTGCTGCTGGCACGTATTGCACCGGTCTGGGCTTTTGTCGATCGTATTTCGTCCGCCACTGCTGCACGGGCGGCGGGCGCAAAAATTCTACTATGCGATGATGCGCTGCAACATCATGCCCTGCACAAAGACCTGAACCTGCTGGTAATGGATGGCGGCTACGGTATCGGCAATGGTTTACTGCTGCCTGCAGGTCCTTTGCGCGAACCTCTAAAATGTGCCCTCGCCCGCAGCCATGCGGTGATTCTGATTGGTGAGGATCTTCACGGATTGTCGGCGGCAATTTCGTTACCGGTATTTCACGCCGCCCTGAAGCCCGCAGGCGATACAAGCTGGCTCCCAGGCACAAGAATCATCGCCTTTGCTGGCATCGCCCGCCCGCAGAAATTTTATGCGACACTGGCGCGGCTGGGCGCGGAAATCATCGCCACGCATGATTTTCCAGATCATCATCCTTACAGCGAACGTGAGCTTGAGGGCCTCGTGCAAGCCGGTCAGATGGTAGTGACAACGGAAAAAGACTGGGTACGCCTTACACCTGCATGGCAGAAGAAGATTCGTCCATTGCCCGTTATGTTGCAGTTTGACGAACCCGAAAAATTCCGCGAATGGATTACCCATGCGCTCGCCCTTTAGACAATTTAAGAACGTAATTGAGTATATTCTCGCCCGCCTCTTTTTTACGCTGATGGGCTGGTTACCCGCCCGCCAGGCCTCAAATTTCGGTGGTTGGCTGGGGCGCAGCATCGGTCCATATATCGGCCGCACAAAACTGGCACGGCGGCAAATGGCTGAGCATCTTCCCCATCTAAGTGAGGCCGAACGCGAGGCCGCCATTACCGCCATGTGGGATAATCTAGGCCGCACCTTATGCGAATATCCGCATCTGGCCAAGGGCACACTCGTGCCCTATTTGGATATCTCCGGCGTGGAATTCATCGCGCACGCCAAGGCCTCACCCACCAGCATGCTGTTCTTCACCGCCCACTTAGGCAACTGGGAAACTATGCCGTTAGCGAGCGCTCTTAAGGGGCTGAAGTTCCATATCGTTTACCGTCCGCCTAATAATCCGCTGATTGACCAGTTGCTCGACCGCATCCGCATGACGTATGGGGCCGGACATTACGGTAAGGGACGCGAAGGCGCGCGCGGCTTCATGCGGGCAATTACCAAGGGGGAGGCGATTGGTATAGTGGTCGATCAGAAAGATAATGAAGGCGCGCTCCTGCCCTTTTTAGGAAGTCCGGCCATGACCATGACTTCCGCCGCAAAGCTGGCGCTCAAATACCGCCTGATGGTCATTCCGGCGCGTTCAATACGACGGCGCGGTATCGAACAGGAAGTAATTTTTTATCCGCCTTTAGTATTACCCGAGGGTGAGGACGAGGCCGCCATCCTCGCCCTGACGCAGCAATTCAATGACTTGATCAGCGTCTGGGTGCGCGAGCATCCTGAACAATGGTTCTGGCTGCACCGTCGCTGGCCGAAGAAGTAATTGAATGCGCTGGCGGCGCGGTGGGGGCGCGTGGCGCCGCCCACACCTCCT
>JAJTIB010000205.1 GCA_021300075.1 Rickettsiales bacterium | reverse complement strand
TCTCGGGCGAGGGCGTGCAACAGGCGCTCCTTAAAATCATGGAAGGCACGGTCGCAAGCGTGCCGCCGCAGGGCGGGCGCAAACATCCGCAGCAGGAATTTCTCCAGGTCGATACCTCGAATATCCTCTTTATCTGCGGCGGCGCTTTTTCGGGTATCGAGAAAATCATCGCCCGCCGTCAGAAAGGCTCCTCGATTGGTTTCGGGGCGGATGTAAGGAATACGGACGAAGCGAAGCCCGGCGAAATGTTCAAAATGCTTGAGCCTGAGGATTTGTTGAAATTCGGCCTCATTCCCGAATTCATTGGCCGTCTGCCGGTGATTGCGACGCTTGATGACCTCGACGAACCGGCGCTCATCAACATCCTCACCGAGCCGAAAAACGCGCTCATCAAGCAATACCGCAAGATGTTCGAGATGGAACATGTGAATATCAAATTCACCGACGACGCGCTGATTGCGATTGCCAAAAAAGCCATCGCCCGCAAGACCGGCGCGCGGGGCCTGCGTGCCATCATGGAAGAATTGCTGCTTGATTTGATGTATGATGTGCCCGGCAGCGAGGATATTTCCGAAGTCGTCATCAATGGCGACGTCGTCACCGGCAAAGCCCCGCCCGTCATCGTTCATGATGGCGGCAAAAAAGCGCCCTCATCCGGCAAGAAGAGTGTGAGTTAGTTCTAAGCCTAGAGCCATGAGCCGTGAGGTTTTAGCCTTGCCTGTGCTTTTGCACGCGCTTGCCTCTTGCTTCGTAAGGCTAAAACCTCCAAGCTCACGGCTCAAGGCATCTCAGCATCTGGTTTTGATTCTTTCTTGCCATCCCCTGTGAATGGCATAGAATATGCACTATATACATTCTCGACCGCTTCCCATGTAAGCGGTGTCTGCATACCTGATTCCTTTCACTAAACCCCGGATTTTTTATGAGCGAACCCAGCCTGTACCCTGTCCTTCCCTTACGCGATATTGTCGTGTTTCCCGGCATGGTCGTGCCCCTTTTTGTCGGGCGCGAGAAATCAGTCAAGGCGCTTGAGGCGGTTGTCAAATCCAACAATAAAGTCATGCTGGTGTCGCAGCGTAATGGCTCTCAGGATGTTCCGACTCAGGCCGATCTTTACCGTGTGGGTACGCTTGCGACTGTGCTGCAATTGCTGCGCCTGCCGGATGGCACAGTGAAAGTACTAGTGGAAGGTGTGACGCGGGCGAAATTGATTGATTTCAAAGACAACCCCGATTTTTATGAAGTGATTGCTGAACCGATGTCCGAGCCGGTGGGGGATGCGGTTGAGACGGAGGCGATGTTCCGCTCCGTCGTTGCCAAGTTTGAGGAATATGTCAAACTTAACAAAAAAATCCAGCCCGAGACGCTTGGAGCAGTGAGCAAAATCACCTCGCCCTCAATTCTCGCGGATACGGTGGCCGCGCATATGGCGATTGATATTCCGGCCAAACAGGAAATCCTCGAACTCATCAAGGTGTCCGACCGGCTCGAGCATGTCTATGCGCTGATGGAGTCGGAAATCGGCGTGCTCAATACCGAAAAACGCATCCGTTCACGCGTCAAACGGCAGATGGAAAAAACCCAGCGCGAATATTATCTGAATGAGCAGTTGAAGGCGATTCAGAAAGAGCTGGGTGAGCTAGAAGAAGGCGGTAAAGACGAACTGGCCGAGTTAGCCGAGCGCATCAAAAAAACCAAACTCAGCAAGGAGGCACGCGAAAAATGCGAGGCCGAGCTGAAAAAACTCCGCACGATGAGTGCCATGTCGGCCGAGGCTTCGGTCATCCGTAATTACCTTGATTGGATGACGACGATTCCGTGGAAGAAAAATACCAAAGTGAAGCGTGACCTCGTCGCTGCTGAAAAAATTCTCGATCAAGACCATTACGGCCTCGACAAGGTCAAAGAACGCATCCTCGAATATCTCGCCGTTCAGGCGCGCACCAAACAGATTAAGGGGCCGATTCTGTGTCTGGTTGGGCCGCCCGGCGTGGGTAAGACCTCACTGGCACGCTCGATTGCGCGGGCCACGGGGCGCCATTACGCAAAAATTTCCCTGGGCGGCGTGCGTGACGAGGCTGAGATTCGTGGCCACCGCCGCACCTATATTGGGTCGATGCCGGGCAAGCTCATTCAGTCGATGAAAAAGGCGAAATCGAGCAATCCCTTATTCCTGCTCGATGAGATTGATAAAATGGGCCATGATTTCCGTGGCGACCCGGCTTCGGCGCTCCTCGAAGTGCTCGACCCCGAACAGAACAAGCAGTTCAATGATCATTATCTTGAAGTCGATTATGACCTGTCGGAGGTGATGTTCATCACTACCGCGAACTCCCTCAACATGCCGCGTCCACTGCTTGACCGGATGGAGGTGATTCGCCTTTCTGGTTATACGGAGGACGAAAAAGTCGGCATCGCCCGCCAGCATCTCATTCCCAAACAGATCAAAGATCACGGTCTAAAAATCGAGGAATGGAGCATCTCCGACGATGCGCTTCGCGGCGCGATTCGCTACTACACCCGCGAGGCCGGAGTGCGGAATCTGGAGCGCGAAATCGCCAAAATAGTGCGTAAGTCCGTCAAAGAAATCATGATGGGCAAGAAAACGCAGGTGCATGTCACCAATAAGAATCTTGGCAAATTTCTGGGCGTCAAAAAATACAGTTTTGGCGAAGCCGAACAGAGCGACCAGATTGGGGTAACGACTGGTCTGGCCTGGACGGAAACGGGCGGGGATCTGCTCGTCATCGAGTCGGTGACCGTTCCGGGTAAGGGCAGCATTAAATATACTGGTACGCTTGGGGATGTAATGAAAGAATCGGTGCAGGCGGCGCATAGCTATGTGCAAAGCCGCGCGCTGGATTTCGGCATCAAACCCACCAAGTTCAAACTCAAGGACATCCATGTCCACGTGCCCGAGGGCGCAACGCCGAAGGACGGCCCCTCGGCGGGGATTGCAATGTGCACCACGATTGTGTCGGTGTTGACTGGCATTCCGGTGAAGAAAAATGTGGCGATGACCGGTGAAGTTACGCTGCGCGGGCGGGTGCTCGCCATTGGTGGCCTTAAGGAGAAATTGCTTGCGGCGCTGCGCGGCGGCATTACCACGGTGCTGATTCCGAAAGAAAACGTCAAGGACCTCGAAGAAATTCCCGATAACGTAAAAAAGGGACTTGAGATCATCCCCGTTGAGCATGTGGATGACGTGCTCAAACACGCCCTCGTCCGCCAGCCAGAGCCGATTACCGACTGGGTAGAGGTCGAGGATGCGGCGCTGCTCAAGAAATCCGCTGAGGATGAGGAGGAGGGTGCGATTCGCCCACATTAAGAGGGCGACGGCCTGTTTTTCGTTAATTTCTGCGAAGCGGGTAGAGCAGTGAAGCCATCCTCGCTACAAGGTCGCCCTATTTTATAACTATTTCCGCATGTTATCCTCGCTTGACTGGGCAAGCGCCGAGACGTATGCCGTTTAACAATCATTAAGAAAGCAATCACCAGATCGGTGCATTATGCTGCATGACCCGGAGACCCAGAAACAAGTCGCGGATTTTCTTAAAGTCCTGGGTAACCGCTACCGTTTGCAGATCGTGAATTTGCTCATGGCGGGCGAAAAAAATGTTACCGAACTTAATGCGTTTGTGAAAGTCAGCCAGCCCGCCTTATCGCAACACCTCTCCAAACTCCGCCGTGCGGGGATGGTGGAGTTCCGCCGCGACCGCCGCCAGATTTATTATTTCCTGAGCAACCCGAATCTGGTGCATGTTCTCAAAGTCATGGTCGAGGCGCTACCCGGCCGCCCTGCCGAAACCCCCACTTCCCGCCAGAACGTAGTGGCTTAACGCCCCCGCCCCTTATCCTGCGCTGGGTCTTTGACGACAGTGAGATATTGTTCTTTCGATCGCATGGCAAGGCGGGCGAGCATTTTGAGTAGCGCTGCGAGCTTCCGGCGTCCTTCGGGCGTGCTGACATCAATCGCGTCGAGCAGTTTGGGGTCGAAGGTATCAAGACCGAAACTCAGCTTATACTCGAGCGGATTGGTGATGACGGTCTCGGCCAGTTGCGCCAGTGCCTCGGCCAGTTGCTCGTGCGTCATCGCGTCCATCTGAGCGAAGGTCGGCAGCGGGTCGATACGTTCGCTAGTGGATGGCGGGCTGGTCGTCACGTTTTATCCCTTCCTCTTCCGGCTGGTGCAGGGCGAGCGCCATCAACTCCTCGAATTTTGCAAAGCCCAGAAAAGCAACGCCAGCCTGGAGATTATCCATCGTGTCCTGACCGAGATTTTCATTCACCCATTTAACGCGGTTGCTTGGCTTGTCGCTCGCGATATAGGCAAAGTAATTGAAAAATTTATGCCCGGGAAAATTGAATTTCAGCGTCTGGTGCGCGATATCGATGGTAAAAGATCCAATCAGTACTCCATGCTTGAAAATATGGGTAGTGTCGCCCTGGATTTCGATATTGATGCCGAAGGCTTCATAGGCGGGGCGCTGGGTCATAGCCTGACGGCTTAGCATGAACCGCGGGCGGATTCAATAGTGGTGGTTTACCTCAGGCAACTTCGGAATCGCTGATACGGGTAGCGGTCAGTATGACTTCGCCGAATTTGGGTGACACCAGCTTGGCCAGCACCATGCGTTTGATGCTGAGTTCGAAATTCCTGAGCGCCTCCCCAAGCAGATGGGTGTTAATGGTAATGGCGGAAAGTCCAGCATCCGGTACCGGATTGAAGCATTCGGCAAAGCCGTCCTCGCTCAATTTGATATAATCATGCGGGTTAAATGAAGCCATGGTTATGCACTCTCCTATTTCTACTATACTCATTTCGACAGGGTTTACGTATGACATTTGCATGAAACTTGTTGGCGCAGGTGGGTAAGCCAGCCATGCGTTAAATGCTTGGCTGACCTGCCCAAATGACAATTCCAGTATGAGGGTGACCCTGTTATTAAGCAATTCAGTTGCTTAATGTCTCGCAGCCTTGACCCCCGAAAACCCATTGGTTCTCGGGGGTTTTTCTTGTTTAATCGCTCGTGGAATCATAGACTCCGCTCGCCTGCTTCCAGCGCCTCACCTGCTTCAGCCAACGATTGCGCGCGGCTTAGGCGAAACTGGTCGAAGGCTTCCTGCGAGCGGGCAGTTTCGCTACTGTTGCTGCGCACACCGGAGCGACGCAGGCGGAGGACGGAGCCGAATGTCCGTGTCAGGCCGGTGAGGATATTGGCCGTGCTCGACTCCTGACCGCTTCCGGCACTGCTGGCAGTGGCGTTGCTGTTGATGAAGCGCAAGGTTTCGCTCAGACTTCGGCTGAGATCTCTCTCAAATTGCGTTTGCAGCCCTTTTAGCAGTGCGTTTGCCTCGCGCTCCAATGTTCGCAGCATTTCCTGACGCAGGGTATCACTTAAACCCATCGCTTCCTGATTGGTGCTGCTTTTGGTCCTGGAAAAAACAAATCGTTTCATACGTTGCTCCTTTGATTCATTTATGTTCGTGCCTTGCTTACCGGGAAGGGGCCGGGGCAGAATTGGTTTGATTTATTGGCTGGCTGCGCTATGGAGAATAACAAAAGCAGTGTTTGTTGTTATCTATTATACTGTCTTTCAAAAAGAAAAGGTTATCCTGTGGCACAGTCGAACGATGTTTTTCTAAAATCCCTGCGGCGCGCGGCGCTTGCGTCCACCGCTTTACTGATATTTCCGGCAATGGCGCTGGCAATCGATGTACCAGGCCCGGCCAATCCTGGTCGTGTCAATCAGCGGTTCCAGTCGGTACCGGTAAATCCGCCGAAGGTTACGTCTCCGACTATCGCGAAACCAGCACACAGCGTGCCCGCACCTCAGGGTAGCGAAAAGGTATTCCTGACCCTCAAAAGTCTCGAGATTAAGGGCATGAGTGCCTATCAGTCGAGGGAGTTTGAGCCGCTCTATCGGGATCTGATCGGCACGCGCGTTGCGCTCAGTAAGATTTATGACATTGCCAGCGCGATTTCGGACAGATACCACGCGGACGGTTATGCGTTAGCCAAAGTTTCCGTGCCCGACCAGAGAATTGGTGATGGTGCGGTGCGCCTTGTCGTGGTCGAGGGATACATCGATTCGGTGAATGTCAAAGCGCCGAAGGTCACGCAGGATAAGCTGAAATCCCGCGTGGAGAAAATTCTAGCCATCAGGCCCTTCAATGTGCGTAAGCTGGAGCGGCAATTGCTGCTGATGAATGACCTTTATGGTATCACTGTCCGCAGCGTGATCGAGCCAAAGGCCAAGAGCGGGGCTTCAGGGGCGATTGATTTGACGCTGCTAGTGAAGAAAGAAAAAACAACCACCGATGTAAGTTTTGATAATTTCGGCTCACGCCCGCTGGGTCAGGAACAAGTCGGCGCGCGTCATACCCGTGGGTTGGGATTACTGCCCTTTGATAAATTGAGCATGGGGGGCTTCGTCAGCACTCAGATCAGCGAGTTGCAATACGTGTTTCTGGGCTACGAATTCCCCATTTCGGATGCAGGTACCAAATTTGGCATCAGCACCAATGCCAGCTGGACGGAGCCAGGCTATCCCCTGAAGCAGAACCAGCTTAAGGGTAACTCCTATAATGCCGAGTTCAATCTTTCGCATCCCGTTGTCCGTAGCCGCAGTCAGAACCTTACGGTTTCGGGGGTTTTTGATCTGCAGCAAAGTAAAAATGACGCATTATCCACCCTTCTGTTCGAGGATAAAATACGCACCCTTCGTTTCGGCGGCGTCTATGACGTGGCGGATAGCTGGGGCGGCACCAATCTGATGGATGCGCGGGTCAGTCAGGGGCTCGATGTGCTGGGAGCGACCAAAACGGGTTCGGCCAATCTTTCGCGTGAGGACGCGCATAGTGACTTTACCAAGCTGGAGGCGAGTTTTGCTCGCTGGCAGGGTATTACCAGAGCGTGGACGCTCTATGCTTCTGTCTCGGGTCAGGCTGCAAGCGCGCCGCTGCCATCCGCGGAGGAGTTTGGGTATGGTGGTCAGGTCTATGGTCGCGCCTACAACGCTTCAGAGATCACCGGCGATGACGGGGCTGCAGGATCGGTCGAGCTGCGTTACGCAGGTCTGCCGCCTCTGCCATGG
The DNA here is from genome assembly GCA_021300075.1 of Rickettsiales bacterium. GTDB lineage: Bacteria > Pseudomonadota > Alphaproteobacteria > Rickettsiales > UBA3002 > JAFLDD01. The sequence goes on along the minus strand of JAJTIB010000205.1, from coordinate 5,420 downwards.
CCGGGGGGACGGCTTGAGCCGTTTGGGTTTTACGATTTTGGCGTTGTCCATAACCGCGATAATTTCACCGAAAATGACACTGAATCCGGTGCTTCTGCAGGGTTCGGCACACGCTTCAGCGTAACCGAGTCGGTGGATGGCAGCCTGACATTGGCCTTCCCGCTGACGCTTCCGGTTGCCATTCCAAGCCCCGGCGGCAACTCAGGCAGTGGTAGAGTGTTCTTCTCACTCAACTACTCGCTCTAAAATATCAGTATATCAGCCCAGGTCTTTGAGTGCCTTGACCAGATGTTCGGTGGCGGCCTTCGCGTCGCCAAACAGCATCATGGTATTGTCTTTATAGAACAGCTCGTTTTGAATGCCGGCATAGCCCGCTGCCATGGATCGTTTGTTGAAAATCACATTCCGGGCATCCGCTACGTTTAGAATCGGCATGCCGTAAATCGGGCTTTTGGGGTCGGATTTCGCGGCCGGATTCGTCACGTCATTGGCACCAATCACATAGACCACATCCGTCGTGGCGAAATCATTGTTGATTTCTTCGAGCTCCACCACATGGTCGTAGGGCACGTTGGCTTCGGCCAGCAATACGTTCATATGGCCGGGCATGCGGCCTGCCACCGGGTGAATCGCGTAGCGCACTTTCACACCTTTATGTTCGAGCGTCTCCGCCAGCTCGCGCACTGCGTGCTGGGCTTGCGCCACCGCCATGCCATAACCGGGGACGATAATCACCGAATCGGCATTGGCGAGCAGAAAGGCCGCGTCCTCCGCCGCGCCGGATTTCACCGGACGGTCATCTTTACCGCTACCGCCGGTCGCCGCCGCTTCTGCGCTTGAACCGAAGCCGCCGAAGATCACATTGATGATCGAGCGGTTCATTGCCTTGCACATGATGTAGGAGAGAATCGCGCCGCTTGCGCCAATCAGCGCACCCGCAATAATCAGTAGCGGATTGCCGAGCGTAAAGCCGATGCCTGCGGCCGCCCAGCCGGAATAGGAATTGAGCATCGAGACCACGACGGGCATATCCGCCCCGCCAATGGGAATAATCAGCAGTACGCCGAGCGCAAAGGCCACCAGCGTCATGGCGATAAAGAGGGTTTTGGATTCGGTGGCGCAGAAGAGAATCAGCAGTACCAGCGCCGCAATGCCCAGCAGCGCATTGAGCGGATGCTGGCCGATGAAGCGAATCGGCGAACCCGACATCAGCCCCTGCAGCTTAGCAAAAGCAACGACCGAACCGCTGAAGGTGATCGCGCCGATGACCACGCCAAGACTCATCTCAATCAGGCTCGCGAAGTGGATTTCACCGCTTTTGCCGATGCCGTAGGCTTCGGGCGACCAGAGCGCAGCAAAGGCGATGAGCACGGCGGCCATACCGACCAGTGAATGGAAGGCGGCGACGAGTTGCGGCATGGCGGTCATGGCGATGCGGCGGGCAATGAGTGCACCGACCGTGCCACCGGCGGCAATCCCCAGAATAATCCAGAGATAATTCTGCACGACCGGCAGGGTCAGGGTGGTGATAATAGCAAGCGCCATCCCGGCCATGCCATAGCGATTGCCCTGTTGTGCTGAGGCGGGCGAAGACAGGCCGCGCAGGGCCATGATAAAACACACAGCCGCGACGAGATAGGCTAATGTAGCAATACTACTCATAGGGATTTCTTCTCTTTTTTCTTGAACATTTCGAGCATGCGCTGGGTCACGATGAAGCCGCCAAAAATATTGATGGAGGCGAGAAACACGGCGATGAAGCCGAAGATATGCGACGTGCCGAACCCGTCCGGCCCAAGCGCAATAACCGCGCCGACGACGATGATGCCGGAAATGGCGTTGGTGACGCTCATCAGCGGTGTATGGAGCGCTGGCGTGACGCGCCAGACGACATAATAACCGACAAAACAGGCCAGCACAAAAACGGTGAGGCCGAAGATAAACGGGTCAATCGCCCCGCCATGCGCCATCTGCGCCTGAAGTGCGGCGAGCTGGTCGGTCAGGGCCTGAGCCTGCTGGTGGGCACTGGCTAAATCATCCATAATGTTCCTCTCTTTTCATCGTCACTTCTTCAGCATCTTATGCACGATCTGGCCGTCACTCGCGATGAGCGTGCCTTGAATCAACTCGTCTTCGCCATTCACATGAAACTGTTTTTCCTTATTCACCATTAAGGTGGTGATGAAATTCACCAGATTGCGTGCGTAGAGGGGCGTGGCGTCTCGCGCCGCACGGCTGGGTAAATTCGTGTATCCGATGAGGGTCACGCCGTGCACCTCTATCACCTCATCTTTTTTCGAGAGCTTGCAATTGCCACCAGACGCGGTCGCCATATCGACAATCACGCTGCCCGGTTTCATGTCTTTTAGCATCGCCTCGGTAATAAGTTCCGGCGCGGGTCTGCCGGGAATCAGCGCCGTGGAAATCACGATATCCTGTGTCTTTAGCGTGTCATGAATCGCCTGCGACTGGCGGCGTTTATAATCCTCGCTCATTTCTTTTGCATAGCCGCCTGCCGTCTCGCCGCCTTCTTCGGCGGCCACTTCGACGAATTTTGCGCCAAGTGACTGCACCTGTTCTTTGACCGCTGCGCGCACGTCAAATGCGCTGACGACTGCGCCCAGACGCTTGGCGGTAGCTATTGCCTGAAGGCCAGCGACCCCTGCGCCCAGCACCAGTGCTTTAGCCGGGGGGACGGTCCCCGCCGCCGTCATCATCATCGGTATAACTTTACTTGTTTCCGCGACCGCCTCAATCACAGCACGGTAGCCCGCAAGGTTCGATTGTGAAGACAGCACATCCATTGCCTGCGCGCGGGAAATACGCGGCAGGAGTTCGAGCGCATAGGCATGGATGCGTTGCGCCAAAATCGGCGCGAAATCGGTGCTGCTATCGAGCGGTGCCAACATGCCGATGAGATGCGCGCCAGTGGGGATATGGCGGATGGTCGCGGCGTCCGGCATGTTTACTGCACAGATAATATCCGCGCCCGCAAATGCGTCTCTGGCGGAAGCTGTAATTGTGGCGCCGGCCGCAGCAAAAGCAGCATCCGTAATAGCGGAGCTTAAGCCAGCGCCGGATTCTATAGATACCTCGCCGCCCAGTGCCACGAGTTTCTTGACCGCATCCGGTGCAAGCGCACAGCGAGATTCCAGAGGTGAAGTTTCTTTAGCAACAGCGATTTTCATGCGCGAACTTTCTGATGATTTCAATGTCAGACATAATGGAATTCACCCGACGACGCAACCGCTTGATTGACCTTGTGCAAAGGCCAGTGTAACGTCGGGCGCTTCATGGCTAAAAGCACCAACAAACCGGTCAATAAACCCCAGAAATCCAAGCCTCTGGTGGGTATCATCATGGGCAGTCAGTCCGACTGGAAAACCATGCAGCACGCGGCTCATCTGCTCGCGGAACTCTCTGTTTCCCACGAAGTGAAAATTGTCTCCGCTCACCGCACGCCCAAACGCCTCTATGACTACGCTACGGGTGCTGAAGCGCGAGGCCTCAAAGTCATTGTCGCGGGCGCGGGGGGTGCGGCGCATCTGCCGGGTATGACAGCGGCGATGACGGTGTTGCCGGTCTTGGGCGTGCCGGTCCTTTCCAAATCGCTTGACGGGATGGACGCGCTGCTGTCCATCGCGCAGATGCCCAGAGGTATTCCGGTCGGCACACTCGCGATTGGCGAGCATGGTGCGGCGAATGCTGCGCTCCTTGCGGCCTCGATTCTGGCGCTGAGCGATTTGGCGCTCATGCAGCGTCTCACTCGCTGGCGGGCAGCGCAGACGGCCTCCGTCGCGTTGGAGCCTCATGAATAAAATTGTTCCTCCCGGTTCTACGATTGGCATTGTCGGCGGTGGGCAGCTGGGGCGGATGCTGGCGCGCGCCGCGAGTCGTATGGGGTATAAAACTCATATTTACACGCCGGAGAAAGACTCGCCCGCCTCGCATGTATCGACGATGACGACTATTGGCGCGTATCAGGATGCTTCGGCGCTCAGGGCATTCGCGCAAAGTGTGGATGTGATTACGTTCGAGTTCGAAAATATCCCCGCCGAAACACTCGAAATGCTCGATGCAATTACGGTGGTGCGCCCCAAGCCCTCGGTTTTATTCACCACGCGTCACCGTAACCGCGAGAAAGAATTTATCCGCGCGCAAGGGATTGCGACTGCCCCTTTTGCACCTGTTAGAAACGACGCCGAGCTGATAGAGGCAATTAAAACCATCGGCACGCCGAGCGTGCTTAAAACCTGTGAACTGGGTTATGACGGGAAAGGGCAGGTGGTGATTCAAACGGCATTAGAAGCCGCCAAAGCCTGGTCCACTCTCGGCAAAACGGAATGTATCCTCGAAGGCTTTATTGACTTTGAGGCCGAAGCATCAATCATCGTTGCGCGTTCGACCAGTGGCGAGGCGCGATGTTTCCCGCTGGTGCAGAATATCCACCGCGACCATATCCTTCACCGCACGATTGCGCCCGCGCCCTTTATTGACCACAATCAGGACGAAGCGGTGCGTATTGCCAAAAAACTCGCCCAGACGCTGGATATTGTTGGATTACTGGCGGTCGAATTATTTGTGACCAGATCAGGATTACTGGTGAATGAGCTGGCGCCACGTCCGCATAATTCGGGCCACTGGACGATGGAAGGCGCGCCCACCAGCCAGTTCGAGCAGCATATTCGTGCCATTTGTGGCTGGGCACTGGGCGACACCACTGCCCGCAGCCAGTGCGAGATGATCAATCTTTTGGGCGATGAATGGAAGCTCTGGCAAGACTACGCCCGTCAGTCGGAAGCCCATGTGCATCTTTATGGCAAGACCGAATCCCGCCCTGGCCGTAAAATGGGGCATGTGACAATTGTCAAGCGTCCGCAAGACGCATGATTGAAAAGAATCCAGAAATCTGCGGTGAAGCGGGCATTGCAAAATTCCATAAAATTTTTGATGTTTTTTTATTGAATTCATTTTTTCTGGGTTATTGAACTTCCAGTAATTCTAGCGACTGCGGCATGAATTCAACGCATTGACTAAAATGCCTAGAAATTTGATTTTGTTTGCAAAAATTATAGGAGATTCTCCGCTTTTTGTGTTATCATACGCCTAATAAGTAAAATTATGCAACGCGACGCGACTATAGCAATGAGACGTCAGTTACTGACCGCCTCAGCTTTGGGCTGTGTGGCGGCGCTTACTCCAAGCGAAGGGCTTGCCAACCCTGAAGATGGCGTGGTGGCGGCCGGGTCTGCCACAATTGTGAATGCGCCTTCGCGGGTGGATATTCACCAGCATTCTGAACGCGCGGTGATTGACTGGCGCAGCTTTGATATTGCGCCGAATGAAACCACGCAGTTTCACCAGCCTTCTTCGTCATCCTTCGCGCTGAACCGCGTGAAGTCGAACACGCCCTCGAGCAT
>JAJTIB010000095.1 GCA_021300075.1 Rickettsiales bacterium | reverse complement strand
CTGGTCTCCCTGGTCATCGGCGTGGCCTGGGGGGCCACTGCCGGCTACATCGGCGGCGCCGTGGACGCGGCCATGATGCGCATCGTCGATGTGCTCTACGCCCTTCCGTTCATCTTCTTCGTCATCCTCCTGATGGTGGCCTTCGGGCCGAACATCCTCCTGATCTTCGTGGCCATCGGCGCCGTGGAGTGGCTGACCATGAGCCGGATCGTCCGCGGCCAGACCCTGTCGCTGCAGCAGAAGGAGTTCATCGAGGCGGCCCGGGCCGCGGGCCTGGGTCGGCTGGCCATCGTGGCCCGGCACATCATCCCCAACCTGCTGGGGCCCGTGGCGGTCTATGTCACCCTGACCATCCCGGCGGTGATCCTGGCGGAGAGCTTCCTGTCCTTCCTGGGCCTGGGCGTACAGCCGCCCATGGCCTCGCTCGGCACCCTGATCTCGGCGGGCGCCCAGGACATGGAGATGGCCTGGTGGCTGCTGGTCTTCCCGGCCCTGGCCATGGCCGCCACCCTGGCCGCCTTCAACTTCATCGGCGACGGCCTGCGCGACGCCCTGGACCCCAAGGACCGCTGAGGGGCTACTCCTCGCGCTTGGCGCGGAAGGCCGCCATGCCGTTGACCTTCATCAGGTAGCTGCCCAGGGCCGCCCGCTGGATGACGACCGGGTCGCCGGGCTTCGGGTCGCGGGGCAGGACCTCCTGGTCGGTCTGCTCCCAGCGCGAGCCATCGGCGAGCCGAAGGCCCCAACCCCGATTCGCCGTCCGGTAGATCCGGGCGATGGTGGTTTCGACGGACTCGACCTCGGTCTTCTCGCCGCCGGCGAAGAGACCCGTAAGCGCTGGAACCGAGAACCCGAAGGCCTCTCGGCGAACTGCCTTCACCTGTTCCCGGTCGACGATTGTCAATACGCCGCTCCGCACCTGCCCGATCACCCGTGACGCGAGGGCGTCAAAGCAGGCCAGCCGCTGTGCATCCGCCTTCTGTTGCGAACAGGCGTCAAGGTCAGTCGCCAGATCCCCTCTGGACTGCGCCGCCGCCGCCGGGGTGAGGGCCTGGGCGGCCAGGAGGAGGGTCGCCAGGAGCGGGAAAAACAGGGGCTTGGGCATGTCTGGCGCTCCTCGCGCTGCGGAATGATTAAGCGATCGTCACTATGTTGCCATAATGCGACACAAATCGCCATATTCTCGGAGCGCTCCGGATGTCCGTTGACGGAACCGGGCCGCCGTATCAATCACGCCTGATAGCTTGCGCCAGCGTCCCGTCTGGCGCACCGCCGGATTTGTGCGCAGGTCCGACGGAAGGCAACAAAGGAGCATGTCTTGAGCAGCAACTCGATCCGCAGGCGTCTGTTGACGTCGACTTTCCTGGCTGGCGCCATCGCCTCCGTGGCTGGCGTCTCGTACGCCGCTGACGCGAACGTTTCGGAAATCGTCGTCACGGGTTCCCGTATCGTCCGTCAGGACTTCGTGGCCATCAGCCCGGTGACCACCGTCGGCGCCGAGAACATCCAGGCGACCGGCACCCTGACCGTTGAGACCCTTCTCAACGAACTGCCCCAGATCGTCCCGGGCAACACCCGGACCTCCAACAACGCCGGCGGCGAGGATTTCGCCACGGTTGACCTGCGCGGCCTTGGCCCGACCCGCACCCTGGTGTTGGTGAACGGCGAGCGCGTGCCCGCCTCCTCGACCACCGGCGTGGTCGACCTGAACACGATCCCCGCCTCGCTGATCTCGCGCGTTGAGGTCGTGACGGGCGGCGCCTCCGCCGTGTACGGCTCCGACGCCGTGGCCGGCGTCGTGAACTTCATCCTGAAGGATAACTTCGAAGGCGCTGAGCTGAACGTCTCCTACGGCTCCAGCTTCGACGGCTACCAGCCCGAATACGAGATCAACGGCGCCATCGGCGGTGACTTCGCCAGTGGCCGCGGCAACATCGCCGCCTTCGCTTCCTATTACAGCCGCGACAAGGTCGGTCAGGGCGAGTTCGACTTCTCCCGGAAGTCGGCCGCGGCCTTTGCCGATGCGGATGACAACTACTTCGTGGTCGATACCTACGATGAGGCCAACAAGCTCCTCGCCGGCGGTGGTTACCTGGCGTTCTCGGGCGGCTCCTCCACCCCTTCGTGGGGCGTGATCCTCGGCGGTCAGGGCTTCCAGAACCTGGCGACCCTTCTTCCGGCCCAGTTCGGCGCCGGGACCTACGACACGAACTGCGACGGTGTGGCCAACACCACCGCCTTCAATACCGGCAACCTTACCTTCGACCCGACTGGCAAGCTCTCACCGTCCCAGACCTCCGGCGCCTGCGCCGTGCCCTCGGGCACCGGTGACCGCACGGGCATCCGCGGTGGCTCGACCCGGTACAACTTCGCCCCGGACAACTACCTGATCACCCCGGCGGAGCGGATCAACTTCACCACCATCCTGACCTACGACATCACGGATGACATCAAGGCGAAGGTGAACCTCAACCTGGTGAACTCAACCCAGGAGGTCCAGCTGGCGCCCACCCCG
>JAJTIB010000209.1 GCA_021300075.1 Rickettsiales bacterium | reverse complement strand
GAAAAAACCTACACGACCGATGGTTGGCCGGCGCTCGCGCAAATGGTGGTGATTGCGGGTCAGGAAATCGGCCATTATGCCGATTTACTGCGCCAGAACGGAGCCATCATAGGCCGCATCTCGGCGCGGATGGATGGGCTCGCGCCAAGTGAAGCGGCGAAATCGGCGCGTGATCATGACCTCGCGCATCTTGCCCGGCTCCATCAACTTTACTACGGCCAAGGCCTGAACGGTCTGTTACGTGCGGAAAAATCCGTGGCTTTTTACGCGGCGCAGAAGTTGAAATTTTCTCCGCCCTGGCTTTTCTGGCAATGCTGGCGTGGCTGTGTCTGGCTGGTTTTCACGCTTCGTACACACCGCTCGATTGCCGCATTGATCACCTACCCGCGCCTGAGGCGGGGCGAGTCGCTGGCCATGTTTCTGGCGGATATGGAATTCAATTTAAGCCCCCGCGCCGATGTTTACCGCCGTCCTGACCCAACCGAAGAAGAGGCCATTGCCTGTATTGAAGCCCTCGCCCGCGTTCCTCAACAGGTGAATAAATGGGGGCACGCCGCTGTCGCCGCAGCAGTTCCCGGCCTTTATCGACTTTATTACGGTACGGTGATTGCCAACGTAGTGGCTGCCCTGCCGCCAAAAACTACTCTGAACCTGAAACAGAATCATTGGCCGCTGGTGCGGGCGTTATACGGGCTGTTCAGGCGCGCCATGCGTAAACGCCCGGGCTATTGGCCGGAGAAGTCAGTACTATAATGCTGAAAAAATTTCTGCTCTGCTGAGCAAGGTGAGATTGCGGGCATTGGCAGCACCATAGGCGTTTGCTGCTTTGCCTGCAACACCTCTACGCCGTGCGGGTGCGGTAGCCGGGATGACAGGTTCGCGGGTAATTTCTGTCGGGCTCAGGGCAAGCGAGAATTGCTCGGTATCGGGTGGAGGCGTTTTCGTCGTTGATGCATTCGCTGCTGGTGCGGGAGGGGCTTCAGACTGTGCCAGTAACTGTGCGAGAAACTGGCTGGCGCGAGGGGTAGCGCGTTCGTTGTTTGGGGTCTGACGGTTGTTGACGGTGTTTGAAATGATGGCCGCGCCCGGCCCGGTGACGGCGAGTTGCGTCAATCGAATTGCGCCGGCGTTATCGATTACGGGGGGCGGGTTGGGTGTGACGGAGCCGGCAGCATAAACCACCGGCGTCGCATATTGGCTGACGGGCATGAACATGGGTCTAGCTCATTTTTTATTTTTACGGGATTAATCATAACATATTGATTATTAACAATCCAGAGGCAAAATTGGTTAATTCCATTTAAGAAAATTGTCACAATAGTTTCATTTTACTTGATGCGTCGGCGGGGGTATCACTCCCGCCATGAAACAAAAAGTGGCCGCATGGATTATCATGGTACTCGGACTGGCTGGGCTTGGCGCCTATATTGGCCTTGATTCTCTGAATGTTAGGCCGCCGTTGCGGTCGCAGGGTGAGGCGCTTATCGGCGGGGATTTCACCTTGATGGATGGGGCGGGTAACATAGTCACCAACCGTGATTTTGCCGGTAAATATATGCTGATATATTTTGGCTTTACCCATTGCCCCGATATCTGCCCGACCACGCTGCTGGTCATGCGAAATGCGCTTGATCGGCTGGGCGATGGGGGAAGGGATGTGATACCAATCTTTATTACCGTGGATCCTGAGCGCGATGAGGTGACGACCATTGGTCGTTACGCCAAGAATTTTGGTGATCGACTGGTCGGACTCACCGGCACGCCCGAACAGATTCGTGCCGTGGCTGACGCTTATAAAATCTATTATCAGAAAGTCGAGGACAAGGACTCATCCATGGGCTATACCGTAGATCATTCCAGCTTTATCTATCTGATGGGGCGTGACGGGAAGTATCTTACCCATTTTCCCCATACTATCAGCGAGAAAAATCTGGCCGAAGGTATTCGTAATCATTTGGAGTAAACTTTATGCGCGGTAAAATTCTTCCGCTGTTACTGGCTTTTTTCTCTCTCAGCATCGCTCACGCCAAGGCCCCGGATCATACGGGAGTGATGGTCATGAATGCTCGGGCGCCGGCGAGTCTGGAGGGTGCGAGGGTGGGCGTTGCCTATGCCACTATCATGAATCACGGCGCGAAGGCGGTGACCATCACCGCGCTGTCTTCGCCTGTGGCAAAGACAGTGGAGTTTCACGAACATGTGCATGAAAATGGTGTGATGAAAATGCGCCGCGTTGCTTCGCCCCGCATCGCCCCCGGCGGCACGATGGTCCTTAAACCTGGCGGTTTGCATTTCATGTTGATTGGCCTCACTGCTCCGCTCACTGAGGGGCAGAAGTTTCCATTGACCATCACGTTTAATTCAGGGGAAACCGTCAGTACGGAATTCACTACTCAGAAGCCAGACTTGCAGGCGGGCGCTGAATCGCCTATGCAGCAGGGGCATGACCACCAGCATTGAAGAACCCCGGCGTCGCGGCGTAATGTTTGTTCTGTCTTCGCCTTCGGGTGCGGGCAAAACGACGCTTTCACGTCGTCTGCTTGAGAGTGATCTCGGGGTGGAGATGTCGATCTCGGTCACCACGCGCCCGATGCGCCCGGGGGAAAGCGAGGGCAGGGATTATTATTTTATCAGCGAAGATCATTTTAAGACCATGGTTTCTGCGGGCGATCTTCTCGAACATGCGATGGTGTTTGACCATTATTACGGTACGCCGCGTAAGCATGTTTCTAACGCACTGGCTGCAGGTAAGGATGTGCTGTTCGATATTGACTGGCAGGGCACGCGTCAGCTGGCGGAGCGTTGCCGCGAGGATCTGGTCAGTGTCTTTATTCTACCACCTTCTCTGAAAGAGCTTGAGCGCCGCCTGCGTCAGCGCGCGCAGGACAGTGAAGCTGTCGTCTTGAAACGCATGGCGCGGGCGACGGATGAAATCAGCCACTGGCAGGAATATGATTATGTCATCGTGAATGACGATCTCGACGAGGCACTGGTGTTAATCAAGCAGATTCTTGAAGCCGAGCGCCTGAAACGCACGCGCCAGCCGTTTCTTGAACCTTTTGTCGCTGCTCTTTGCGGCAGGCGCTAAAGTTTGGCCATCGCTTCATAGGTGCGAGCAAGGGCGCAGAATTCCGCAACCGATAAGGTTTCCGGACGCCGTGTGGCGTCAATTCCTGCCTGAGTTAATAGGGTTTCGGCCTCGACTCCAATGCCTGTAAGCGACCGCCGTAGCATTTTGCGCCGCTGATTGAAGGCGGCAGCGACGATGCGGGTGAGGGGTTGAAGCCGGGCCTCGGCCAGTGGCGTCGAACGCGGGTTCAGGCGAATGACCGCCGACATGACTTTGGGTGGTGGCACAAATGCTGCAGGGGGAATTTGGAGCATGATGACTGGTTCGGTGAGCCACTGGGCAAGCACCGAAAGCCGACCGTAAATTTTGCTGCCGGGTGTGGCGCAGAATCGGGCGGCTACTTCTTCTTGTAGCATGACAGTAATTTGCTGAAAGCTGTCAGTGCCAAGGCGCGCTAATTGTTCCAGCCAGTCGGCCACCAGCTCGGTGCCAATATTATAGGGCAGATTGGCAATCACCGCGCGCGGCGCGGGAACGAGCGCCACCAGATCGGCGCGAAGTGCATCCGCCTGTAGAATATGTAATCGATCGCCATAGTGGTTTTTAAGCTCCAGAAGTGCAGGAATAAACCGCCGATCTTTTTCAATCACGGTGACGGAGGCGGCGCGGCTTTCGAGTAATGCACGGGTCAATCCGCCAGGCCCGGGGCCGATTTCCACGATGTGGATACCGCTTAAATCACCTGCTTGTGCGACAATTCTTGCAAGTAGGCCTGCATCAAGCAGAAAATGCTGGCCGAGATTTTTTTTAGGCGCAAGCCCATAGGCGGCAATGACCTCCGCCAGCGGCGCGAGGCTCACGGTTGCTCCTTGATGTCGATAAAGGCATCGCGGCGCAGGTTACGCAGTAATTTATTGGCTTCGAGTTCCAGTTTTTCTGTGAATAGCTGGTTGCGGATTTTATCGCGTTCCGGAATGGGTATGGGCAGGTCGATTTTTTCGCACAGCATCAGAAGTCGCACACCTTCTTTGGTGGCAAAAGGTTCGGTCAGACCGCCGACCTTCAGGCGCTCGACCAGGATACGTAATTCAGGCGACATTTTATCCAGCTGCGTACGAACAAACCGGATGCTGAGTGCGGTGGTATCCACGCCCTCAATTCCGGCCACAGCGGGCTGGTTGCAATCCCCCGGATTGCGACGGATTTCGCGCGCGATTTCCATTGCCGCCTCGACCTCCTTGACGGTGACTTTTTCCTTGATAGGCAGCAGAATCTCTTTAAGTGCCACTTCCGTGGCGCCGCTGACTGGCTTGACCGTCTCGCGCTCGAGCAGCTGAATAATCTGGTAGCTGTTAAGGCTGCGAAGCGGCGTGGTGATTTCCCCCGGCTTTAGCCCACGCAGTGCCTGGGCCAGCGAGGGTTCAAGGGCGCGTTCAGGAATCCAGACCGAAGGGTTAAGCCGTACGTCCGGCCGCGCGGAAAGTTCAGCCGCCAGCGCATTGAAATCCGCACCGCCTGCCAGCTGTTGCTGTAATTCTTTTGCCAGTGTCGAGACTTCAGATTCCTGCTTCGGGCTGGCAATGTTCAGAGAAATTGCTGCAATTCTGACCTGTTCTTCTCCCGCCGCCCCGACGGCCTGCTGGGCGCGCACGATCTCATCCTCGGAAATCGTGACTTCGCGGCGTAGTTTACGGGCGACCACCTTTCCCCAGGCAATCTGCGCCCGCAACTGATATTCCAGCGCCCGGATGGGCACGTTCTGCTTCTCGAGAAATGCCTTAAGACTGCCGGGCGGGCGGTTGCGATCCTTTTCGATGGCGGCAATAGCGGCCTCAATTTCTTTATCATTGACGGTAATCGAGAGGCGCTTGGCTTCCTGCAGCTGCAGTTTTTCATTGATGAGGGTCTGGATGATTTGCGGGGTCAGGCGTTTTTCCACTTGCGGACTTTTGGTGATGCCGGTGGTGGTAATCACGAGCGCACGGCGTTCGTTCACATCGAGATTAGTGATAACCTCGTCATTGACGATGGCTGCGATGCTAACCGCTTCCTCAGCACGGGCAGCCAGAGCCAGACCGCCTGCCAGCAGTAATAAAAGACCGAAGCGAAGTAAACGAGGCATTGTCAGATTATTGTGTTGCACCAAATGCCCCCAGATTCTTGAATCCCACCCGTAGCGCATAGGTGGTTGCCGGTTCGATATCGCGATCTCGCGTATTGTTGCGTAACATTTCGAAGCGGATATCAAAACACTCGTTCTGATACAAGGCTCCACCATTGGCTGCAAGCAATTGACTGGTGAGTACGTCCTGGCGCGCGCCGCCAAAAATACTCCATCCGCCATACAGACGGATATTCGCGCTGCCATAGGTTTCCTGCGATTTTGCCAGATACTGGTTCTGATCAATCGAGAGGTAGGTCGCAGATAAACTAAGCCACTGATAGCTGAAATCCATCCCTACTTCACTGCGGTGCAGCTGCATGCTCGAAGGATCAAGCCCAAACAAATAGGACACACCGACCTGCCGGTAATCAAGCGCTACCCGCCCGATATAATCGGATAAATGTTCGCCCGGAGTAGTTGAATTGGGAAAGGGCGTGGCGGCATCGAAACTGTAATTCTGCCCCAGCAGCAGCTCGATGCTTTTGTTGTCCGTCTCCAGATATTGGCTTCTCAGGCCATAGGCCAGCCTTGGGCCAGTATCAATGGTATCAAGCCCGGTCATGCGGTTGAGGCTGAACAGGTTAGTGTCGGTGAGTTCGAGCAGGTTATTATCCTCATTTGAAATCTTATCGTTATTTCCACTATAGGGTTGCGCCACACCGAGCACCAGCGGTTCGACCACCAGGCTGGCGTCTGAAATCTGGCGGATGAGCGGGTAGCGCCATTCGAGCGCCCCTTGCGGAATCGCCCGGGTGACTGTGCCATCAAATAGCTCGGTGTTGTTATTAATCGGCTCGTTATTGACCTGATAAATATCGCCGCGCAGATTGCCGGTGAGTTTCAACACATGCCCACTCTCGCTGATATAAGGCAGATCACCCCCAAGCGTAAGCGACAGGCGCTGCTGATCCACTCCGGTGTCGCGGGTGATTGACTGGGTATTGAGGAAACTATGCAGTTTCAGCCCGCTCGCATACGGGTCAGTCTCGTAATATCCTTCAATCGTCGGCAGCACCAGTGGAGTCGTTTTGGAATTATCGCCCTGGCGCAGACCTTGAATGGCCAGACCATTCACCAATCCATAATTGCGACGTTTCGCCCCTTCGACGAACACATTCGAGAAGAGCGCGTTCTGATCACCAAAGCCATAACGGCGCAGGTAAGTATCGTCTGTGGCGCGGGCAAGATTAAAGCCTCCGCGCCAATACGGGGCAAATTCCTGATCGGCTTTGGCGTAAATATGGCCACGGAACTGATTGCCGGTGGTGGGAATGCCATCGGGCCCCAGCCGCCGAGGATTGGTACCGCTGATCTCTGTAGTGAAGCGTCCGCCGTCATTGAGCTGATCATAATTTACCTGCAACAAGGGCCCTTCGTCGTTCGTGTACCATGGCGTAATAATCGCCTCCTTGTTGGGCGTCATGCGCCAGTAATAGGGCGCTTTAACCACCGTACCGAGATTGGCGCCTGCTTGATATTCCGGTACCAGAAATCCACTTTTCGCGCCGGCATCGGGGGTGGGATGCGACAAATAGGGGCTGAAAAATACGGGCACGCCCTTCATTTCAAGTCGGGCGTTTTGATGGGTCACTTTTTCATCGGCGTCGTTAACAAAGATCTTGCTGGACTTAATCTGCCAGAATGGATTCTCGCCTTTACAAAGATTGCAGGGGGTATAGGCCGCTTTTTTCAGGCGTATCTGGTAGGGGTTCAGGCGCTTGGCCTCACGCGCGGCAAAGACCGAGTTATCCGCCATACGGGCGCTGAAATTTTTAATCACCCCTGTTTTCAAATCATCTTTCAGTTCTACTTTTTCGGCAAAAGCCACATCACCCGAAGGCTGCATCATACTGATATTCCCTTCGGCAGTGACCAGATTTTTGTTCTGGTAATAAATCACCCGGTCGGCCCGCAGCAAATAGTCGCCCTGCATGATCTCCACATTTCCTCGGGCGATTACGATGCTCTGTTTCTGGTCATAGCCGACATCGTTGGCTTCCAGCACGACCGGTAAAGCGGCCTCTTGTGGTAATGTTTCCGCCATGGCGCTGGGCCGTAGCGTCAGCACAGCCAGAATCGAGGCAGCCATAAAGGCAGCCAGCCGTCCTCGACTCTGACTCGTTACATTCCAATCCATCAAGCGCCTGTTTTCTGGCGTGAATTAGTGAGATGTATCAGTCGGGGAAGATGCGTGCAAAATAATTGGCAGAATCATGCACATCCGGAATTTGTTGATTTATTCGCTCAAGCGCCGCGGGGGCTTTCGGCGTCAACCGCCGTGCAGGCGTGCGTTTATGATTTATTTTATTCGCTCAAGCGCCACGGGGGCTTTCGGCGTCAACCGCCGTGCAGGCGTGCGTTTATGATTTATTCGCTCAAGCGCCGCGGGGGCTTTCGGCGTCAACCGCCGTGCAGGCGTGCGTTTATGATTTATTCTATTCGCTCAAGCGCCGCGGGGGCTTTCGGCGTCAACCGCCGTGCAGGCGTGCGTTTATGATTTATTCTATTCGCTCAAGCGCCGCGGGGATTTTTGCACCTAACCGT